>JAISNF010000168.1 GCA_031276415.1 Planctomycetaceae bacterium | reverse complement strand
TTCTTCATTTGGGAGGAAAATATATCGCCGCTTCAAAAACGCAACAATTTCACTTAACAGAGTAATGAATCTGTTTAACCCCTGAATACACGGAAAAAAATTGTCCGCAGAGAACGCAGATTATTTTTCAGAATATGAAATAATGAAACATACGTAAATTTTTAGTTTTAATTTTTTTCGTAATGTTTTTACAATAAACTTAATTTTAACGTGTAACGTATTTACAAACATTTACAAACATTTACAAACCTTTTAACTTTATGGAGTTGAAAATGAGATTACAGAAATTTGTGGCAATGTTTATTGTCGTATTCGGTTTGCTTGCCATACTGAATTTTGATGCGCCAATTGTATTTGGCGATCAGTTGCCGAAAATAAAAACACTAATTATTGATGGTGATAATAACCACAATTGGAAGGGAACCACTCCGGTGTTGCAAAAAATTCTGGAGGATTCGGGAAGATTTATTGTTGACGTTATTACGCTTGTGAAAGACGGCAACAAATATAATGTCGGTGCCGTAACCGCAAATTTGAATCAGAATTTAGTTGGTAACGAATTTAGTCCGGTGTTTGACAAATTTGACCTTGTTGTATCGAATTTTAACAATCATCGCGGCGGTGCATGGTCTGAAGAAACGCGTGCGGCTTTTGAAAAATATGTCGGTGATGGTCATGGTTTTGTCGTTTATCATGCGGCGGACAACGCCTTTCGTGAGTGGAAAGAATACAACAAAATGATTGCTTTTGGCGGTTGGGGAGGTCGAAACCAAACCGATGGTCCTTATTTGTACATTAACGACGAAGGCAAAATTATTCGTGATACGTCGGAAGGCAACGGCGGAAGTCACGGAAAACAGTGGGCATTCTTAATCACAAACCGTGAACCGGAACATCCAATAATGAAGGGATTACCGAAGGAATTTAGGCATTCCAATGACGAGTTGTACGATAAAATGCGGGGTCCTGCCGAAAATGTTACGATACTTGCAACGGCTTACGCAAAAGATACAACCAAACGGCATGAGCCGATGTTATTGGTAATTGATTACGGCAAAGGGCGAGTTTTTCACACCACATTGGGGCATGACGTAGCGCAAATTCAAAGTGTTGCTTTTATCGCAACATTTTTGCGCGGTGCGGAATGGGCGGCAACCGGAAACGTTACGATTCCTGTTCCTAACGATATGCCGGGAAAAGATGTCCCTGTTGTACGTAAATAATAAAAGTACAAAATAATATTTTCGGTACGCAATTTTCGTTTTACGTATTGTTACGTATTGTATTGATGATTTTGACTGTTCGGTGATTGAGATGGTCAAATGACGTCCGTCAAAATTACCGTTACTCTTACAATTTTTTTGTTATATTTTTTCATGTAATTTGTATTCTCAAAAATAAAGCAGATTATTTATATGGATATTAACGCCGGAATTATCGACCAATGGGTCAATGGAATTGTTAAAGAACAAGAGGAATTATTAGAATCTCTTGTTCCCTCCGGTGATGTTACAAGAAAAAAGTCTGCCGCTTTTGTTTTGCTTTGTATTGCGACATTTCGTCGTGGAGATTTACTTGAAATACTTAAACCTAACTTGAACTTAAAACACTAACCATTAAAACGCTGTAACCGTTCACGGCTGAATTGATAACTATTCCGTAGAATTGCCTCAATGGTTTCGTGTTCATTTTCGATAACCTCATTTCAACCTAATTTTTCCTAACAAAACAACCTCAGTAGCAATGAATGCCACCCAATACAAACCTCATTACCTCATTATTCGTTCATTTTTTAATGAGGTAATGAGGTCGGATTTTTCATGATTTTTTGCTACTGAGGTTGTTTTGTAAAGAAAAATTAGGTTAAAATGAGGTTTGTCGAAACAATGACAATACGTTTTCGCAAATTCCACTGAATAGTTACAAATAAAAAAAATACCAACTTTTTTAAAAAGCCGTTAACGGTTACAATAAATTTATGGTTTTTAAAAGTTCCTCTAACTATTTAATATTAACCTTTTAACCATTAGGCAATTTCTAAATAATCGGCTCTTTATTTAAGCACAGTTTATTTAACCACAGAGAACGCAGAGAAGAAAATTTTAATTTTATAAAGTTATTTTAGATCAAAAGTCAAATATTAAATAACGTTTTGATTCCAATTAAAAATTCCCTCTGTGAACTCTGTGTCCTCTGTGGTTAATAAAAATAAATTTGTGGTTTTTAGAAGTTCCCTTAATATTTGACTTTTGATCTAAAATAAATTTTTTAAAAATTTATTCTCTGTGGTTTTAAAAAGTAAATTTGAGTTTTTAGCGTTCAAATGTGTAAACATCAAAAACTTTACGCAAATTATAACGGTTATAACATTTTGAGTTGTTTTATATTGCATGATTTTTCGGCAAAAGAATATTTTTTAACGCTTTCCTGCTTAAAAGTTATTTATAATGTCTATATTGCTTATTTTGTCTATTTTGTGTTTCTTTGTTATATGGTATTCGATATACAAACATCATTGTTTTGGAAATTGACAACCGATAAAAATGATGATGTCATGGTAAATTGTTATTAAAAAGAGTTCCGTCCGCAGATTGTTGTTTGGGATGCGGCGAATGTTTATCTCATCGCTGCAAAATCATTTGGTGTTGGAATAATTGGCGTCATGATTATTAAAGACAGGGTTATAAAAATTTGAAAGATTTACGGGAACAAGATAAATTAAGGTAAATTTATGACAGGTATTCAGAGTAGTGTCGGACTTATTTCGGGGATTGACTATGTTGGTTTGGTTGATAAATTGATTGCTCTTGATTCGGTTACAAAGGTAAATCTTGAAAACCGGAATAAACTCTTGTCGGAGGAAAGAGTTGCTCTTGAAGAGTTGATGACCTACTTCCTGAGATCAAGTTACACGATCAATAATCTGAACAAAGCGGATCCTTTTAACCGTTGCGAGCCAACCAGCAGCAGTGACGCATTGGTTGCAACAAGAAATGGAACTCCCACAACCGGTTCCTATACTTTTACACCGCTTCAAGTTGCAACAACCCAGCAAACAGTGGCTCAAGGTGTTATCAGCGACACGGAAGCACTGGGAAAAACCGGAACAATCACGATTGGTAAAAGTTGGTCGCTCGAAAATGATATTGAACTGCAAAATATCAACGGCGGTGATGGTTTTACCAAAGGACAAATCCGAATAACCGACGGAAGCGGTACACGTGCTACGATTGATCTGCGCAATGCCGTAACAATGAACGACATCATCGAAACGATTAACAATACGAATGATATTGATGTTTCGGCGGAACTGATTGATGATCGGATTGTTCTGACGGATTTGAGTGGCGGCGATCCTTCTAAGTTTGTGGTTCAGGAAGTTGCGGGCGGCACGACCGCATCATCACTTGGTCTTGCCGAACTGACGGCGGATTCAAACGGAATTGCCGAAGGAAATTCGATTTACCGGCTTGGCGAAAATATGAGCCTCAACCATCTCAATGATGGAAACGGTTTGGTTTTTGATTCTGTTTTGCCGGAAATTACGGTGTATTGTAAAGACGGTTCGATGGTGTTGATTGATTTTAACCGGCGTTCCACAACCGCAGAAATTGAAGCGGGTGCTCCCGAAATTAATCGTGAACTAACTATCGGCGATTTGCTCGAAACAATCAATAATTCAACCGATGCGAATGGAGTTGCCGGAAAAGTTCAGGCGTCGATTAGCGATGACGGGCGGCGGATTGTTTTTCGTGATACAACCACAGGCGATGCCGACAGGATAACCGATTTTATCCAGCCAAGCGGAAATCTTAGTCCGATTTTTCGGACATTGGGGCTTATTGACGGAGATTACGAAGTCGGAATCAACGCCGAAGAAGGAACACTGACAACCCGACAACTTATCGGCGGTCTAAGTTCTCCGCTCATGTCCACACTCAACGGCGGTTACGGATTATCGAAAGCAACCGCCGGAGAAATCGAAGTTCAAGACCGCGCCGGTAATAAAGCCGTCCTGTCGTTCACACAGGAAGAACTCGATTCCATGCAAACTTTTGAAAAAGCGGTTACCCTGCTGAATCAAAAATTGCAAACCGCTGAAATTGAAGTTGCGGAAGGCGAACCACAGCAATTCGGAATTGGAATTTCTGTTCGTATGAACGACACCAAAACCGGTTTCCAAATCGTTGATACAACAGGAAAAACCGCCACCAATCTGATTTTTCGGGACAAAACCACAACAACCACGACCGAAGTTCCGTCGGAAGAAGAAGGCGGCGAATCAACAACCGTAACCACAACATCCAGCCCGAATATCGCCTCGTCGTTTGGATTGAATGTTGATTCCGCCTTGTCAAAAGTGAACGGCGGAAGTATGAACCGGCAAATCGTTTCGTATGCGACCAAACTTTCCGACTTAAACGGCGGCAGAGGAATTACGCTGGCAGGCGCAAAAATCAGCCTTACGGATTCCGCCGGACGCTCGGAAATATTGGCTTTCGATTCCAAAACCCATCAAACACTCGGCGATGTTATTGACAGTATTAACCGCACAAGTATAAGCGTGCAGGCAAGAATTAACGATGCCGGAGACGGAATTCTTCTTGAAGAATTTGCCGGCGGAAGCGGCAGTTTTTCCTGTTATGACGACAGTGTTTCAAAATTTGCCGCCGACTTGGGCATCAACAAATCGGCGAATCAATCGCAGAAAAACGAAAACGGACATTTGCAGATTGAAGGCAGTACAACGCATAAAATTGAGGTTGTTGAAACGGACACGCTTGATGATATTCGCCAGAAAATCAATGACGCCGGCGGTAATTTTTCCGCTTCCATTATTTCTGACGGTTCGACTTCGCCTTATCGTTTGGCGATTTCAAGCAAAACAACCGGCGTAGCGGCGGGAATGAATATTGATCTTTCCTGTCTCGGTTTAACAACAGAAAATATGACCGAAGCGAGTGATGCGGTTCTTGTTTACGGCGATGCCAAAAGTTCTACCGGCATGGTTCTTCATTCCGGTTCGAATACGTTCAAAAATGTTATTAGCGGTGTTGATATTACCGTCAAAGGAACTTCCGATACGCCGGTTACGGTAACATGCGAAAAATCAAGTATTGATATTAAGGTGTCGCTTCAAACTTTCGTTGATAACTACAATGAATTTCGCAATCTACTCAATGCATATACTTATTACGATCCCGAATTAAATCAGGGCAAGATTTTGTACAACAACCATGTTGCCAGAGCGTTTGACCGGACGATTGCGGATGCGCTTTTGAAGCGGGTTTATGGAATACCCGGAATTAATTCATTACAATCACTCGGAATTTCATTGCGTCCCAGTATTGATGATGAATCGATCAACTCGTCAACCGGAACATTAACATTTGATGAAACGGTTTTTGATAGGTTGTATGAAAGCAATCCTGACGGTATTCGGGATTTTTTCTTCAAGGAGCAGGAAATTTCAGGAGAAGACGGAAAACCGACGACAATTAAAACCGGTTGGGCGCAAACATTCATGGATGCCGCCAATTTGCTGACGGACTACAACGGCATCGCTTACCATGAACGCGATACGATTGACGCAAAAATCACCAAAAACGAAGAACGTATTGCGTTTTTGCAAGAGCGGCTTGATGTGAAGAGGCAAATGATGCTCAATAAATTTTACGCAATGGAACAGGCGTTAGCCAAAATGTCGTCTGATATGAACACGGTTACCTCTATTTCCAGCGCATGGTCTTCAAACTACACAAACACAGGCAGTTAATAGTGAATAGTTAATCGTGAATAGTTCGCAGGCGGAAATAATATGAGGACAAATATTATGACGCTGTTTTATGAACACTATTAACTAACTATAACTAAAATAATTAAAAAACTATTTGCTATTAACGATAACGATTAATTCATGATGCAGCCAAGACAATCCATTCGTCATAATTACCTTCAGGCGGAAGTTCACACGGCAACTCCGCAAAAACTGCAACTATTATTGGTGGAAGCGGCGATTAAGAATATTCATCGGACGAAACAGTTTTGGAAGGATCAAAAGTATGATGACGGAATTGAATCGCTTTCCCGTGCGCAAGATATTATTGCGGAGATACTTTGTTCGCTTGATCGGGAGGGCAGTCCTGATATTGCCAAGAAGTTAGCGTCGATTTATCTTTTTATATTCCGTCGTCTTGCGGAGAGCGGCATGTCGCATGACGAACAGAAGTTGGACGATGCGTTGCGGGTTCTTAATTCGGAGCGTGAAACGTGGCGTCTGGTTTGTGAAAAATTCGGCACAACAATTAGTCCGGCGAACCAATCTCCGAATGAAGGCACGAAACTTGATCTTTCAACGCGAGTTCCGCCGCAACAAACCGCATCGGGCAACACAACATCGGGCAAGTCAACAGCAACATTAGGCAATTCAACATCGGGCAAGTCAACAGCAACATTTACGCGACCTTCATTTATTCAGGGAGTTCGCCCGCTTGGCATGGCTAGTGGGATTCAGAGCGGGATTCAGGGGGGAATTCAGAGCGGGATTCAGACGGACAGTTCTCTTGCCGGAGCAACAGCCGCCAAAACCGGAGGAGCCGGAATTGGAACCGGAGGAGTCGGAGCCAAACCGCCCGCAACAACAACTCCCGCCAATGATTCACAACAATCCGCTCAAACCACTGTTTCCACCTCCGGCAACACTTGGGACGCATAATAGTGGATAGTTGAGAGTGGATAGTGGATAGTGTCGCAATGCGGAATTATTGCCGCAATGTTTTTTAATCCGCTTGCGACACTCTCCACTATCCACTCTCAACTATCAACTATTTATGGGTTATTGTACACTTCGATCATGTATTGACGATTTGCGGTGTAACGGGCAATTGATTGAGTTTA
>JAISNF010000144.1 GCA_031276415.1 Planctomycetaceae bacterium | reverse complement strand
TTCAACATCTTCACTGTACGGTAAATCAAGCATCGGAACTCCCCCAACAATTCCCACACTCACCGCCGCCACCGAATCAAGAATCGGTGATTCCTCCAAATGTAACGAATCTATCGCATCCGCCATAGCAATATACGCCCCAGTAATACTAAGAGTTCGTGTACCGCCGTCGGCTTGCAACACATCACAATCAATATAAAGAGTTCGCTGTCCCAATTTTTCAAGATCAATAACGGAACGAAGTGAACGCCCAATAAGACGTTGAATCTCGGTGGCGCGTCCGTCAGGTTTATCGTTGCGCGGAGTTCGCGGGTTGGTGCTGCCGGGCAACATTCGGTATTCCGCCGTAATCCAACCCCGTACAGAATCTCTCGGCATCCATTTCGGTAATTCTTCCCCAATACTCGCCGAACAAAGCACCACCGTCTTACCCGCCGAAATCAATACCGACCCCGGCGTCGCCTCAACAAAACAACGCTTAATCGTAATCGTCCGTAATTCATCATTGCGCCGGTTGTCTGACCGCATCTCTCCCTCCTCAAAAAATGTTAAATAATTCGGCTATGCTCTTAAATACACCGTACAATATTTATCTTACAACACCCTGCCCTGCCCCAATTTTACAACAGTTACTCCGCATAACTTTTGCGCAGACAGTTAGCGTTTTATTTCACGCAACAACCGGATATGATCTATTCGCATAACAATAAATACAATAATGCGGACAAGTTCCATACTGACCAATATCTTTCGATACAATACATCCACAATATTTTCGTTGCCCTTTATCCTTCGCCGTTTGTGCTAAAAACGTGGTCAACATCTGATCATTCGGAGCCAACCGCTGCAAAAGTTCAGGATCAATACAACGATTCGGCGTTATACCGTAACGCGTAAAATCAATGTTTTCGCAACATGTTGCAATTTGCATTTTCCAATGTTCGCCCTGCCCCGCAAGACATTCCGCTATCCGGTACATCTCCGAGATAGCCGGTTCTCGCGGATGTAACGGAATTTTCCCAAGACGACAATGAACCTTCGGATAATTTGTAATGTCAACAAAACTAAACACAAACTTGTCCGTATATCCCGCCAGTCGGTTCCCAATAAAACAAATACGTTCAAAAATATCATCCGCAGATAAACCATCAGCAAAAAGAATCGGATCAAAACGCCAAATCATGCGTTCTTTTCCAATGTAACGCGAAAGTTTCCGAAATGTCTCAATTCGCTGTTCAAGCGGCGGAACATTGGGCTCAAACCCTTCCGCTTCATAATTATTAAGCGTAAATTGAAAATAGTACGTCAATTTCCATTGATTCCATTCGTCAATACGCAACAAAAAAGGTTCAGGGTTTTTCGTCCAAAAAACAACTGCCCGAAGATTTTGAAAACCAACATATTGTTGTTTCCGGTTGAAAGGATTCTGCCACACGCAATAGCCTTCATGTAACCGACGGAACAACCAATCAAGGTGAAATGCCGGAATATCTGTTGCACGACTTGCCGAAACAACCACCGGCGCAACCCCCTCATAAACACCATGCGGCGTTTGAATTGAAGTCTTTAATCTTGCGGAGTTGGGCGTCATTTCTTTCGGTATTATTGTATTCCGTAATAACAAACGGTTTGGGTAAAACCGGTTTTATTCGTACCGTTTCGGTAATTTGTGTTTATGATATTATGTTTACGCTTTTCATTTGAACGGGCATTATAATTCAACGGTATCTTCTTTTCAAGGTTGACTTCAAAGGTGGTTTTGATTTTCGTGTTTGTAAGATGGAGCAACACAATAATGATAGTGAGATTACGATTGATCAAAATTCGCGGATAAGCCCATCAATGAGTTCTTTTGCCTTATCCCAATCGACTTTGCTGCTCCAATAAACGCTTTTACCTTCGTCGGTAATGGAGTAATAACGCCGTCTTGCACCGGTTTCTTCATCGCCCCAGTAAGACTTAACAAGTCCCGCTTTTTCAAGCCGGCGGAATGCCGAATAAAGTGTTGCTTCTTTGAGTTCGTAAAGATTACTGGTCAAACCTTGAATCCGTTTGTTAATTTCATACCCATAAGTATCACCTTTCAATAAATTTGCTAAAATAATTGTTTCTGTATGACCGCGAATCAAGTCTGAAGTCATAAAGGAAAATCCCGGTAATCCTTGATGTTGTGATTGGGAAGCGGTATTTTTTTTGCGGGTTTGTGTTTGTTGTTTTTTTGTGGCAGTCTTCGGCATAATGAAACGTAAATTGATAGAACGAACTTTTACATCTTTTGACGAAATACTTCATCAGGCGATGTAGTTTAATTCAAAGTCCAGACTTTTTTGAAAACTACCTCGCCAGACGAAATACTTCTTCAAACATTGTAAATTAGAACAGACTGGAAATAAAGAGGTACTCCGAACATTTTACAGAATAATCCAATGTGAGAATTTAACAAAGAATTGTCCGCAGATGACGCAAATAAACACAAGATAAATCGCAATAATTATAATTTTTAAGAACACAAAAAGCAACAAAACAGATGAAATTTTTATTGATTTAACTAATTTACTTTAACTTTGTTTGTTGTTTTATATTCTAAAAAATAATTTACGCCATCAGCGGACTCATTTCTTTCTTTGTAACTCTTTACGGTTTCTGCAAATTTACGAGAACGATCCAATTATTCTAATGTTGGATAGACGATTTCACCGCGTAATTGGGCTTCGCCGCCTTCTTTTTCATATACTCCATAGAAAATCGATACGCAGTCAAGCCAAAGCGTTAAACGATGCATTTCT
>JAISNF010000124.1 GCA_031276415.1 Planctomycetaceae bacterium | reverse complement strand
TTTAGTTTTTCCGTTTCGTCGGGTGCAAATTCATTAATTAAATAAGCTTTATGTATTCTGTTACAACGATTGTCATCCAGACTTTTTAATAGATGGTATAGTACGCTATAAATTAAAGTTATAGTTGTTAATCGTTGCTGCCCGTCAATTATAGTCAACTCATTTAATTCTGTAGCAGAATATACATCGTCATGAACATAAACAATACTACCAATAAAATGCGCATTATCAGAACTACTGCCAATTTTGATTATGTCGTTAAATAATAATTGGCATTCTTTTTCTGACCAGTCATAATTTCGTTGATATACGGGAATAGCAAAAGTAGTTGTATCTGTTGCTAAAAATCTATCAATTTTTGTTTCACTTGCTTTCATATTTATTTAAATGTTTTGAGGATATTAAATATATTAAAAATAATCATACGATAATCTGTGTCATTTGCGGACAATTTTTTGTTGTCGTGGATTTTGTGGTTACGAGAATGGGGTGTTGTAATGATTGTTATTCATCTTCGTTTTCGACATTGGCAATCATTTTGAGAAATTGTTTCATATTGGGGCAACGTTTGGAAACATCCGGCTCAATACAACTATGAATGGCACGGGCAAGCGTTTTATTGATTTTCGGACGAAATTCAAAAATTGGCGCGGGCTGCTCACTGTGCGACATGGCGGCGTTGCCGCTGTCACCGCGAGGCCAAGGAAGTTGCCGTGTACACATTTCATAAATCGTAACACCAAACGAAAAGACATCCAACCGAATATCCGTTGGTTTTCGCCGAACCAGTTCAGGTGCCATATAATTTGCAGTTCCTGTACGGTTTCCGGGATCAGTAAACGGCGAACGGTTCGGAACACTTAAACCAAAATCAGTCAGTTTCAAAACCGTTCCGTCACCAACAAATAATAAATTACGCGGACAAATATCACGATGAATAAACCCCTTGTCATGCACTTCCTGTAACGCCTCCGCCACCTGACGCATGTAAAACACACGCGCACCAGCCATAAGATCGTCCTGAACCATCAGAACATTGTTCAAACCGGTTCCTTCAAGATATTCCATGACCAAATATTGCTCCCCCTCCGTTGTCAACCCTTGCTCAAAAGTTTTGACAATATACGGATGATCAAATAACACCGCAATTTCACCTTCCGTCGGTTTACGTTGTCCTTTGAAACGGGCTTCCACTGCAGTGGTTTTTTTCATGTCAAGAATTTTTAAGGCGACAAGTTGACCGGTTTCCCGATCACGCGCCCGATAAACCTGCGACATTGTACCGGAAATCGCCGAATGAAGTAATTCGTAACGTTTTCGATAATTTAATCTGCCCTTACCGAATATCTTGGAAAAAAAATTCATAAATAGTTGAAAATTTTGTACGGATTATTCTTCGACAACGGAAAAGAGTTGTGATTCTTCGCGTGCCAGACCAGCCGCTCCGATATAACTTGCAAAAGAACCGAGTTGCGCAAAATCGAGTTTGAGATTTTCTGCTAAATCTTTCAACGCCCGTTTATCGATTTCTTCGCGAATCCGCGCAAGGAACATGTCGCCGATTCGTGAACCTTTTCCGCCAAACATCATTTCACCGCCAATCAAAACACATTCGGGATCAATCGTGTGAAGCAGTGTAACAATTCCAAGTCCAAGAAACCTCGCTGTATCAAGAATAATTTGTGTTGCGAGTTCATCACCTTTTTCCGCTTCTTCATAAACCATTCGCGGAATAACATCAAGCGGTGTATCGTGTTGAATTTTGAGCGAGGAATTGAGACCGACTTCGAGCAATTCCCGTGTTCGTCGGGCAACCGCAGTGGCACTGGAATAAGCCTCCAAATGTCCCTGTTGAAGACAATTACACCAACGCGCTCCAGGTGACGGATCAACAATCATGTGTCCAAACTCACCGCCAAACCCATTGGCACCCTTGATTTCACGCCCTTCCACAATAATACCGCAACCAATTCCCCTATCAAGAAGAAGTAAACAAACACTTTGCGTTCCTTTTGCGGCACCAATCCAGTATTCGCCGTAAGCAGCAGCGTTGGCGTTGTTACAAAAAACAACAGAATTAAGACCGGAATATTCCGCCAATTTTTCCGTAATCGGATAACCTTGCCAATTAGGGATATTAGGAGGACGGTGTAATTTTTCGGTTCGCGGATTGAGTGAGCCTGGGAAACTGAAACCGGCAGAAACAATAGATTTAATATCGGTGCCGGTTTTTTCAATTGCTTCCAGAACAGCGTGTGCGGCGTGTTGGGTTGATTTTTCAGGTCCGAGTTCGGCATGATGAGGAGTGGCGAAATAGGAAACAGTGCGTCCTTCCTGATCGACAATTCCGATTTTCAGATACGTGCCGCCCAAATTCATTCCAATAAAAAGCGGAAACGCTGCTTCGGCAACAGGAAAATGAACACGCTCTTCCACCATAATCGAATTGTTCATAATTTTGTGGGTTGTTTGTAGTTAATGGTGAATTGTTAATAATAAACGTAATAAATTGAGATAATACTCAAACGGTAAATAAATCAAATTTTTCCAATATTTTACCCAGAAACGGGCTTAAATTTTATGGAGTGAGTAAAGTTTTCATTGATCTTGTTATTGATATTGAAATTAAATAGTTACGAGTATTTGATTTATTTACAGGTCGATTGATTTATCTTTTTCAGATTATATCAAATTCAAATGGTAAATAAAGAGTTCTGTATATTTCCATATATTTCCATGATTTTGAGTGAAACAAGATGTGGTTAAGAGTGGAAGTATTGCAAGCGGATGAAAAACGTTTCGGCAAATAATCCGCAAAAAATAGCCAACCCAACGTTTCGCCGAAGGGTTTTCGCCCACCGCCGCAACGGGTTGATGTTATTTTGGTTTCCGGTCATAAACGAATGAAATTATTGATTATTTTGTAAAATTTTGCCGAATAACGAGGAAATTCTTTGGTAAATGCCGAATTTTTGAGAAATCTTTTGGTACAAGGCGAGATTCCAATTGACAGAAATGGTTTTTTGGTTAAAATGTGAAAACTAATTTAATCACAATGCGTTATTTCTTGCCGATT
>JAISNF010000123.1 GCA_031276415.1 Planctomycetaceae bacterium | reverse complement strand
TACTAACCTTTTAACCATTAGTGGTCAAGTGCAAGGATTAGTGGGACACCTTTTTTGTTTTGTTTATAATTTTTTATAAAATTTTTAACGTTCAATTTTATGGTTTTTATGAGTGGATGTTTTTTCCACTCAGCACGTCTTAGAGCGTAAAATCGGATACCCCCCATAATGTTTGAGAATATGTTACATTGTACCTTGACTGGTGCCAAGCAACGAAAATAATTCAGGTCAATAGCGGGCAACAAGCGATTCAACACGACCAATACAACGGCTTAACTCCAACTGACGATCAAGAACATTCGTTACCAGGTAATTCATCTCACGTGAATTCTCGTCGGGAACATGCCAAACCCAAAGACGCGAATGACCATGAGCCGCAATATCCGCAAGCAACGCCGCATCCTTGCCATCACGTTTCGACAGAACTCCATCGAAAACATCCGAATAATCGAGAGACACTTTACCGCGAACCTGGTGAACCGTCAAACCCGCTTCGTGAAGCGATTGACGAAGAGGTTCACAATAGGAACCCGTGTATTCAAAAGTAATGACCATCGAACGATTGTGATTTAAACGTTGTAAATACGGAACAAGTAGGGCTAACTCGGCATACAATTCCACTTTCCAAGAGCACTCAAAGGTTACCACTGGATTCGACGAAACAACCGATGTCCAATGAAGAACTACAAAAAGGGAATGTTTACCAACATCAATACAAACATGAAGACGATCTGCAGGATGGACAACAAGAATCTGTTCCAAATTCGCCTGATTGACACAAACACTACGATACGTTCTAATAATACACATGGGGAGACCTTTCACATAACGGAACGAAGAGGAAAGGGAACTGAAAACGATTCAGAACCGAAAAAAATCCAATCTCAAGGAATAATACTTGAATAACAACATTTTTCGAGACGCCCTCTCTTAAATTAACATAGGAATAAACTACGAGATAGGAATAGCCAACTTGGAAAAGACAAGCCGGAAGAAACTGCGGCAAAAATTAATCCGTTGTTGTGGGTTGATAGTAATCGTTTGGCGGTTTGATTTCGGATCAAAATACATTAAAATATGATTATTTATTACTGAATCACACGGAAATAAATGGAACAACACATTATCATTCGATTTTTATTGAGTTGAAAGGTTCCGATTTAACTCGTGCGTACCAACAAATTTCGGCAACAATTGAACGTTTTAATAATCATCTGAAAGGTTCTAAGTTACACGCTCGTGTTGTATTGTCAAAGTTTGCGGTTAATTATCAGTCGAACACATTCAAAGAAAAATTTATGAAAAAGTATCGATGTTCCTTTTCTTATCAATGCCGTTCAATGAAAGAAGAAAGCGAAAGTGATGGTAATCCTTCTCATTCCCGATAAGGGAGATTGAAAATTCAAGTATAATTGTTTTGTTTATTTTAATTTTTTTATAATATGAAATTATGACACAGGAATTTGATCAGACATTGAGTACGGTTTCCAAAGAGGAGATCGGATCGACTGGAATTACGGTTGGTTATCGGGCGATTAGCGTTTTGGCGGTAATTGCGTTTATTTTTTCACTTTTTACGCCTTTGATGCTTTTGAGTAACTGGTTTGTGATTTGCCCGTTATTTGGAGCGATTTGTGGTTTATTCGGACTTTACAGGATTTTGTCATGTCCGTTTGATTACACCGGGCGAAATTTTGCATTGGCGGGTATTATTTTTTCGCTTGTGCTGGGATTAATATCTTCCGGTTGGGGAGTATGGAATTATTATTTCAGTATTCCTTATGGTTATACGGTTGTCAATTTTTTGGATCTTCGTCCTGACGCCAAAACCAATAAATTACCGGAACATATTTTAGCCATTGCCAAAGAACATCGAAAAGTTTATATTCGCGGTTTTATGTTTCCGGGTCGCCAACTTGCCGGAATTGAAAATTTCATGTTGGTTCGAACTGTTTATCATTGTAAATTTTGTTCGCCTGAACAAAATCCGTTTGACATGATTAGTGTTCACTGTACCGGCGATTTGAAGGTTCCTTTCCGTACACGAACAGTTCACATCGGCGGCGAACTTTATGTAAATCCTGAATTTCGTTACGGCGAATTACCGTATCATATTGAAGCCGACCTTTTTCGGTAATCCTTCACATTTTCATTTAGGGAACTTCTAAAAACCACAAATATATTTTATTAACCACAGAGGACACAGAGAACACAGAGTGAATTTTTAATTGGAATCAAAACATTATTTAATTTTATAATGATTTTTGATCTAAAATAACTTTATTTGATCTAAAATAACTTTATAAAATTAAATTTTTCTTCTCTGTGAACTCTGTGTTCTCTGTGGTTAAATAAACTGTGCTTAAATAAAAGGGCGGTTATTAGAAGTTACCTTCGGCAAAATGCCGCATACAACCCCAAAATTAGCGGCGGGTTTTAACCCGCCGGATAAACGTTAGGGGTTGCGGAATTATGATCCGATGGAATCATAATAACGATGGGATCATAATTGCGATGGGTTAAAACCCATCGCTACATTGGCAATGCCCCGATGGGGCAATTTGAATCAATTGATATTGGGAGTAGGTGAAAAAACTTTGGCGAACAGTTGACTACCTAACTATTCACTATAAACTATTAACTATTCACTATTCACTATTAACTATTAACTACTAACTATTAACTATTAACTATTAACTACTAACTATTAACTACTAACTAAAATGAAACATTTATTTTGGACTGTTATTGTTTTATCTTTCTGTTGCTGTGCCTATACAGTTAGCGAGGAACCGAAGCAAGTTTCCGGTGTTTATCCGCATTTGGCAATGTTCAATGACGAGGCGGAATGTGGAACCGGAGCGGTTGTTTTTTGGGCAGATCGGCTTTGGGCAATTACTTACGGTCCCCATTTGCCGCACGGTTCCAGCGATAAATTGTACGAAATCACACCTGAACTCCGGCAAATTATCCGTCCGGAATCCGTTGGCGGAACACACGCGAACCGCTTCATTCATCAAGAATCAAAACAACTCATTATCGGAACCTATCTGATTGACGAACAACGTAATGTCCGTGTTGTCTCGCCCCAAATCATGCCCGGTCGCTTAACAGCAACCACCCGGCATTTGACCGATCCGGAAAACAAAGTCTATTTCACAACAATGGAAGAAGGACTGTACGAAGTTAATGTCAATACGCTTGCCGTTAAAGGCTTAATTCGTGACGGAAACGGTATTAAAAAAGGTTACACGAATGAGACGTTTCTTTCGGAATTGAAATCGAATTTGCCCGGTTATCACGGCAAAGGTTCTTACGCCGGACAAGGTCGTATTGTTTACGCCAACAACGGTGATCAGGATAAACGTGTTTATACCGATCCAACAATTGATAGCGGTGCTCTCGCCGAATGGAACCCTGAAACCGGCGGCGATTGGCAACTCGTCCGACGTAACCAATTCACCGAAGTTACCGGTCCCGGCGGAATTTACGGCAACGAAAATCCGGCAACCGATCCTCTTTGGAGTATCGGCTGGGATTATCGTTCTTTAATTCTTATGGTACTTCACAAAGGTCAATGGACATCGTACCGGTTACCAAAAGCATCACACACTTATGACGGTGCGCACGGCTGGCATACGGAATGGCCAAGAATTCGCAGTATTGGCGAAAATTCGTTACTAATGACCATGCACGGAACATTTTGGCGTTTTCCAAAAACATTGACGCCGGAAAATTCCGCCGGACTTGAACCGCAAAGCACTTATTTGAAAGTGATTGGTGATTTTTGCCGATGGAATGATTGGATTGTTTGCGGTTGCGACGATTCGGCAAAATCCGAATTTACGAACAAACGTAAAGTTAAAGGCAATCTTGCCGGACCAGGACGTTCTCAATCAAATCTCTGGTTTCTCAAACCGGAACAACTTGACCGTTTCGGAACGAAAATTGGTCGCGGCGGTTGTTGGATTCACGACAATATTAAAGCAAACGAATATTCCGAGCCGTATCTTTTCAGCGGTTATGAACATCGCCAACTCTTTCTGCGTCATAACAACAACGAACCGGTTACCGTAACTTTGGAGATTGACGAAAAAGGAAACGGTCATTGGAAACAGTACAAAAATTATCCGGTTCCTGCCGGTCGGCAAGGAATTTTCATAACATTTGAAGAAGAGATTCGCGGTGTTTGGGTTCGTTTGAAAACGGACAAAGACGTTACGGGAATTACGGCGATGTTCCATTATCGTGACCGTGATCGGCGAACCGCCAAACCGGATCAAAAATTTGCGGGACTTGCTCTGCTCAATGAGACGAAAGTCAATGGCGGAGTGATGCTTGCTCGCGGCGGTGATTTCAAAACGCTCCGGCTTGTTGCGCAAAATGAAAACGGAGAACTTGGCGTTTACGATCTTGACGGTGATTTAACGTTGAAAAAACAGGATGATCCCAATGGTTTAGCGTGGACAAAATCTCATGCGGAAATTCCTGTTGGTGTGTTACAATATGACGATGCTTCTGTGTTGTTGACGGACGAAAAGGGACGTTGGCGTTTTCCGAAAGGCGATTGGCAACGCGATAAATCGGGGCAACTTGGTGATGATCGTATTTGCCGTGAAGTTTCTACGGAGCGTGATTTGTTCCATGCTCACGGAACATTTTATGAACTTCCTGCTGAAAATTCCGGCGGCGTACAAAAAATTCGTCCGATTGCGTCCCATCCGTATCGAATTAAGGATTACGCCTCGTATCGTGGAATGTTGGTATTGAGCGGTTTATCGGCAAACGCCGTAACAGATAATCCGCATAATCCGCATGTTATTAAAAGCGATGATGGGCAATGTGCTGTTTGGTGCGGAGTGATTGATGATCTTTGGGAACTTGGCAAACCGCGTGGAACCGGCGGAGTTTGGAATAACAGCGAAATTCAAGCCGATAAGCCTTCCGATCCTTATTTGATGACCGGTTACGATAAAAAGCGGGCTGAATTTTCACATGATTCGGAAGACACGATTGAATTTCGTATCGAATTGGATGTTTGCGGTGACGGAACATGGACATTGTGGCAAAGTGTCCGGGTTGAACCGAAACAAACGGCAAAACTCAATATAACGGTTGATGCTTATTGGGTACGTGTTGTTGCCAATAAACCGGCAAAAAAAGCAACCGCAATGTTTATTTACGAATAACGCTCAAAATTTCACTTCCTATTGGCGTCTTTTAATAACCGCTTTTTTATTTAACCACAGAGAACACAGAGTTCACAGAGAGGAAAAAAAAATTGTAATCTTCACGGGTTTGGATGGAATAGGTTTGAAGCGTAGAGACGCAATACATTGCGCCTTTACGATTTAAACCTATTACCGTGAATGATTACAAATATGGAATAACATTCTCTGGCTGTAAAAATCATTTGATCTCATTTTTACTTTACTCAATTCTTTTGCGACGGACTTTCAAATAAATTCCGACAACAATCAATGCAAAACTCAGTAACAAAATAAATATCCGAACCCAATTAAAACTTTGTTCATGTGGTGTCTGATATTTTTCGTAAAATTTTGCAAGATAAACAGGTTTATCATTTTGAATTGTAAATATTTGTTGCTTAATTTGGTCAACAAGAATATCGCCATCGCTAAGACCAAGTGCCGAATAAGAAAATTGTTTCGAGTCAATCGGTTTGTTAAATTGCATTTCCTGCATGGTCATTTTTTGGCGAACACTCAAATGACCGTCACTCATAAAGTAAACATTGGAAGAAATGAGTGGAATGAAAAAATTATCCATTTTCTTCCATTGCACTTGAATCGAACTGTATGTTTGTTTATCACGAATTTGAATAGAACAAACGGGTAGGAAATTTGATTGCTGATTCCAAAATATATTACACTCTTCACGATGTCCTTCGGAACTTTTGGGAATAACAATTTGGTATCGGAACCATTTTTGTCCATTTTCGTCTTCGGTCTGAAAAAGCATATTGTTCTTTTGAACATATTGTTGATTTTCTTTACCTCCTTTGCCCTGTAATACCGGTATATAATAATCAAAAGTGAGAGTCCAACGATCATGATCTAAAAACTCAAATGGATTTAAAACAGCCGAGCACCCCATATTAGCAGTACCTTGTTCAGAAGATACTCTGTAAGCCACTTTGTTTATGTTACCTTGATAATCTGGAAATTCTTTAATTCTATTTATCTTAAACTGTTCATCTAAATATAAAAAATCAGATGATGTTGTAATAGAATTGGTATTGGATGAAGATATTTCAGTAATATTTATTGGTTGTCCATTAGAAAAAAATTCTTGTTTTATATTTTTAATGGAGCGAAATACTCTATTTTTTACATTATCGGAAACAAAGTTAAATTGTTTATCTGACTTTCGTGTAAGTTTTGGCGGGAATGATTGTTCCGACTGGGTTTGTTTATTGTTTCTATTTTCGGAAGATAATACTGTTTTCGCAATACTCGGACTGATTTCATCTTC
>JAISNF010000090.1 GCA_031276415.1 Planctomycetaceae bacterium | reverse complement strand
GGATATTCCAGCCAATCTTTTTCCAAGTCTGTAATCGCCAAACCGTCGAAGAGTTCTTTTTTGCCCAAAAAATAAGCCTTGAGTGTTGAAAGAAAAAGACTCTTACCAAAACGGCGAGGACGACTAAGAAAATAAGGTTTCCCGCTTGTCGTCAGTTGATAAACATAGAGCGTTTTGTCCACGTATAAATAATCATTTGTACGTAAATCTTCAAAATCTTGAATACCTATCGGCAATTTTCTGTTGTTTGACATTACGGTTTCCTTTTATTTTTTGTTAAATTTATTATCTCGTTTTCAATAGTTAATCAATAGTTAAGGAATTGAAGACAAACAAGGTGTTTTATAGAAAGGTGTTTATAGATTGGTATTGTATCGTGCTTGCTGATTAGATACAATATCAACATAAAAGAGGTAATCATCATTAGAAAACTTATAATGACTTATAGCGAATAGATCGTAAAATCATTAAAACCGTTAAAATATTACAAAAATTTATTGCCATGCCAAACCAAATTGCGATAACTTGGGAAAATGATCGATTATTGTTTCTTTCTGCTGTTGTTCATAATAGTTCGGTAACATTTGAACATGCGGAGCAATTAGTTTCGCGGGATCAGTTGAAAGAACTTGTTCAAAAATATCGACTCACCAAATCGGAAGCGGTTGTTGTGTTGAGTCGGGCGGATGTTGAGGTTCGTCCAATGGTTTTTCCGCCGGTTCCGGTTGATGAACTTCCCGATTTGGTCAAATTTCAGGCAACCAAAGAATTTAATAATTACGATGCGGCGGCACCGCTTGATTTTTTTATTACCAATAAACTTGAGCATGTTTCGCGAAGTACACTTTTTCCGGCGATTCGCCATCCATCAAAAAAGGGCAAAATTGAAGAGCCTCTTTCAAACGGTTCCCCTAAACATCTGCTCGCTTCAACACTTCGTATCGGGACACTTCGTAAAATTCAGGAATTTTGCGAAGAACTTAATTTAACACTTCGTCGTGTTGTTCTTCGACCTTGCGAAACGGCGTACCTTTGGCGGCATACACCTGAATTTGATCCGAATCGTGCCGTTTTAGTTGTTGAGTTGGACACGTATGAAACTTCGCAAACCGTGCTTTTTCAAGGCGAACCGGTTTTCATGCGGTCACCAAAAATTAGTTGTCCTGATGACGTAAGTATGTCTGATTTTGCCGCACGATTAATTGCGGAACTCAAACGAACACGAATTGCCGTGCGTAACGAAATTCAGGGAGTTACGGTTGACGAAGCGGTTTTGTGCGGTGTCGGAACAAATTTTGAGTCTTTGGCAAAACAAGTTTCAGACGGACTTAATATTCCGGTCAAAACGTTTGATCCTTGGCAAGGAATCCGATGCAGTGAAACAATTCAAAAAAATCCTCCCGAAAAACCGGAACGTTTTGCCGCTCTCATTGGAACTATTTTGCAAAATGTCCGAAATGAATCGAGTCATATCGATTTTTGTAACCCAAAAAAACGCCGTGAACCGGTTGGACATCGGCAGTTAATTACGAAAATATTGGCGATCACATTGTTTGTGTTGATTTTTTTGATTGGTTTTGGTTTTTACAGTCGTACTACATTGACAAGCGAAGTTAAAAGTTTGACGGTAAAACTCAATACGTTGAAAAAAACAGCCGGAACTGTAACCGAGCAGCGAAATCAGTTGAACGCTATTGACACTTGGTTTGCCGACAATGTTGATTGGTTTGAACAACTTGATTGGCTTAGCCGGAAAATGCCGAAATCGCAGGAAATGATTTTGACGGAATTAACATTTTCCGCAAACAATGGCGGTTCTATGAATTTGCGGTCATTGCTCAAGGATTTTTCTGTTGTTTCGCCGATGGAAGAACAACTTCGCGATGATAAACACGTGATTAAACCCGGTGAAAAAGGAACCAGCAGTGGAAATTCGCAATATGGTTTTCGTTACGATCTTTCGATTTTCCTATCCAAAGAATCCGCCGATGCTTTTACCAAAGAAACACAACCGCAAGAATTACCCTCTGAATCGGACAAATAATTCACGAAACGAAAAGCAATAACCGTTCACAAATAACTTTTTGAAAATACATAAAGTAATTTCTAATAACCGATTTTTTTAACCCTTTTTTATTACATTAATAAATATGTTTTCAGGTATTGTTGAATCATTAGGAACGGTGTCGGATATTATTATGGAACCGCCCGGTTGTCGTTTGGTTATTGATGAACCGAAAATTGCATCTGTAACAAATATTGCAGATAGTATTTCGGTTAATGGTTGTTGTCTGACGGTTATTGATAAAACAGAACAAACATTTACGTTTCAAGCCGGACCGGAAACATTGGCGCGAACCAATCTCGGCTTGCTCGTCAAAGGAAGTCCGGTTAATCTTGAACGCGCTCTCCGACTCGGTGATCGATTAGGCGGTCATTTTGTGTCCGGTCACATCGACGGTCAGGCGAAACTTGTTCGGATTGATGATCACGGCGATTGGCATGATTATTATTTTGCCATACCCAAAGAGTTAGCCGCTCAAATGGCGTCGAAAGGTTCTGTTGCTGTTGACGGTGTTTCGTTAACATTGGTACGTTGCGACCGCGAATTATTTAGCGTTGCGCTAATTCCCTTCACGCTCAAAGTAACCACGCTCGGCAGCAGAAAAATCGGCGATAAAGTAAATATCGAAACTGATATTTTGGCTAAATATGTTCAGCGTCTTCTGGAAGCCAAAGAATGGTAAATTTGTAACCGTCTATTTTATTTTTATCACAATAAAAGAAACTTGTCTGCAGAGGACGCTGATAAACGCAGAAAAAAAAATTATTACAAATATTATTATTTATGAAACGTCTTGAATTTGCAAAGAAAATTGCCCGCGAAGCCGGCGAATTGACGTTGCGATATTTTTACAATCACGAACATGTTATTGTGGAACGGAAATCCGATGAATCGCCGGTTACAGTTGCGGATCGTGAAGCCGAAAATTTGTTACGTCAACGAATTTCGGAACAATTTCCTGATGATGCAATTCTCGGTGAAGAATTTCCTAACCGCGAAGGACACAACGATTTCCGGTGGATTCTTGATCCGATTGATGGTACAAAATCGTTTATTCACGGCGTACCGATTTACAGTACACTTATTGGGATTGAACAAAACGGCGTCAGTATGGGCGGTGTTATTGCGTTGCCGGCTCTTTCGGAATTGGTTTGGGCTGGACGCGGATTGGGCGCATGGCATGAAACAACACGTTTCGAAAAACCTATTCCGGCAAAAGTTTCCAACTGCCGAAAAATAAATGAAGCACTTTTTCTGACCAGTGAAGTATTAACGTTCGATAAATCTGATCGGCAAAACAGTTACAAACGATTGGAGCGAAATGTTTGCTTGACTCGAACGTGGGGGGATGCTTACGGCTATTTTCTTGTTGCAACTGGGCGAGCGGAAATCATGGTTGATCCGATACTTTCGGATTGGGATGCTGGTCCGTTGCTGGTCATTCTCGAAGAAGCCGGGGGGCGATTCACTGACTGGAAGGGAACTCCCACAATTAGCGGCAAAGAAGGCGTCGGAACAAACGGTTTTTTGCACGATAACGTCCTTCGGATTCTTAACGAAACATAAAAATTTTTATGTATTTTATGTAACTTCCTGTTTTATTTTTTACTAAACTTTTACAAAGTTCATAACCAATTTTTTACATGTTTTCTTCATCTTGTAAAACGAAAATTCGCTGATATTACCCAAACTATATTTGTGAAACCGTTGAGACCGTAGGTTAGATAACTCTTCGGCGAAATGTCGCCTACCTTATTAACTATTAACTATTAACTATCAATAAACCTCATTTTCACCTAATTTTCCTAACAAAACAACCTCAGTAGCAATGAATTTCACACAACACAAACCTCATTACCTCATTGTTAAAATACAACCAGTTAATTCTATTAATGAGGTAATGAGGTAATGAGGTTGCGTGTGTGTTGTGTTTTTGCTACTGAGGTTGTTTTGTTAAGAAAATTAGGTAGAAATGAGGTTGTTGTTAGTGAATAATGAATAGTGAGTAGTTCGCAGGCGGAATTATTTACCAAAATGTTTTTAATCGCTTGCGAACACTATTCACTACTAACTGTTCACTATTAACTAATCTGCGTAATCTGCGGTCAATTTTAAAAACTATCTGCGGACAAAATTTTTGTGAGGAACTTAAAAACTTACGATGAAAGAACAACCGCCCGAAATTTGGCTGCTTTTGTTTTCATGACCGCCAAATGGT
>JAISNF010000089.1 GCA_031276415.1 Planctomycetaceae bacterium | reverse complement strand
CATAACCGTAGGTGTAGCGCAGCGCAACCTACGGAAACCAACGCCAACAACAAATAAAAGCCCCGCATGGGGCGAGATTATGGTTGTTCGGGCTGATAATCTCGCCCCATGCGGGGCTTAGAAAAATTGGTTTGTCGATCCGTAGGTTGCGTTTCGCTACACCTACGGTTATGCACCTCACAACCCTTGAGGGGTTAAGATTGAGAAATAAAAATTCCCTCTGTGAACTCTGTGGTTAATAAAAAAAACCAGTTATTAGAAGTTACCAATTAAAAAATCCACTGCGTTCTCTATGTCTTCTGTGGTTAATAAAAAGGTTAATAAAAACAAATTTGTCGTTTTTAGAAGTTTCCCATTGTAATACTGGAGATAATCAGAGTTTATGAATACGGCGGAATGGTGGTTGGCATTCAGTGGTGTTGCGTTGTTGGGGTTACAGACGGCGATTAGTCCTTGCCCGTTGATGACGAATATTGCGGCAATGGCTTACATTGGGCGGCGTGTCGGACGAAATCGCGACGTTTTAATATCAGGATTACTTTATGCGGCGGGGCAATCGCTGACTTTTCTTACGTTAGCATTTTTCGTGCTTGCAATACCGTTTTTTTCGGGAGACCAACTAACACGGTTTTTTACGTCAACATTGCATGTTTTACTTGGACCAATCATGATTTTTATTGGAATGATGTTGATTGGCTTGATAAATTTTCCGTTGCCGGATCATAATGACGAAATAGTACGTAAGATAGTTGATAAACTTGGTTTGTGGAGTGCGTTGTTGTTGGGAGCCTTATTTGCTATGGCGTTTTGCCCGACAACAGCCGCTACATTTCTTGCCATGCTTGTCCTTTCAGGAACCGCAAAATCAATTTTTTGGTTTCCTTTCATTTTTGGAATTGGTACGGCATTGCCGATTCTTGTTTTTTCAGGAATATTAGCGTTTCACAACCAATATCTCAGCCGAACATTCCAAATCTTGAACCGATTCGAACACGGATTGCGGCATATTGCGAGTGTTTTTTTTCTTTTAATTGGAATTTTTCTGACACTTCGCTCCCTTTTCAATTAAATTTCGCCTTCAATTAAACCCGCACAACACCCACACATCACACATTGTTTTTCACCCCCCCTTCACAAACTAAATTAAATGACTAAAATAACTCCGTTTAATTGTTTATTGGACTAAAATTGTATGTTTTTTATCGGATTGAATTTGTTGCGAATGTTTGGTAACTGCTTTTCATAAAAAACTTTGCGTTTTTTTAACATCCTGAAAAAAAATTCGCTGAAAAAATTTCTGATTTGTTGAAAAACGGAACATGAATTATTGCCTTTTTTCTTCGTGATTGGATCACGAAGGGGCTTTTTTTCAAAAATTTTTAACTGTGTAGGAACTTTTATCGTGGTCAAACTGAACCTTATCCGTGAACTTGATGCAAATGAAGACAATTGGGAACCGCAGGTTGATGCGGCATTGAATGGCACGCCAATAGAAGAAAACGAATGGGGCGGTCAAGAAATTATGGGGAACCAGATCACCGAAGGTAAAATCGTTCGTCTTGAAAACGAATTTGTGATCGTTGATATCGGCTATAAAAGCGAAGGTATTGTTCCTTTAGAAGAATGGGAAGAGGGCGAGGAACCTCCTGTTCCCGGTATGCTGATAAAAGTTCTGATTGAGGAAGTCGAAGATGAAATTACGGGCGAAGAAGTTCGCGGGATGATTAACTTGAGCAAGCGCAAGGCTGCCAAGATCGAAGCGTGGGACAACATGATGAAGTCGGTTAAAGAAGGCGATGTTGTTACCGGTTTGGTTACCCGTAAAATCAAAGGCGGACTTCTGGTTGATATTGGTGTTCCTGTTTTTCTGCCGGCAAGTCAAGTTGATGTTCGCCGTCCCAATGATATTGGCGAATATATTAACAAGAGTATTTTGTGCAAGGTTCTCAAAATTGATGAGGCTCGGCGGAATATTGTTGTGAGTCGGCGGGCAATGATTGAAAGTGAACGGGCAGAGAAAAAAACCGCTCTCTTGTACCAACTCAACGAAGGCGAAATCCGAAAGGGAGTTATCAAAAACATCGCCGATTTTGGGGCTTTTATTGATCTTGGCGGAATTGACGGTTTGCTCCACATAACCGATATGAGTTGGGGGCGAATCAATAATCCAAACGAAATGGTCAAAATTGACCAAGAACTGGAGGTTGTTATTTTGAGTATTGATCGTGAAAAGGAAAAAATTTCACTTGGTTTGAAACAGAAGACGGTTAGTCCTTGGGCAAATGTTGAGGAAAAGTATCCCGTCGGTTCAAAAGTGAAGGGAACTGTTGTCAACGTAATGAGTTACGGTGCGTTTATTAAACTTGAAGAGGGTATTGAGGGTTTGGTGCATATTAGTGAAATGTCATGGACGAAACGTATCAATCATCCGAGTGAAATACTTTCTGTTGGGGACGAAGTGGAAGTGGCGGTTCTTTTGATTAACAAAGATCGTCAGGAAATTTCGTTGGGTATTAAGCAAACGCAGGACAATCCGTGGGAACTTGTGGACGAAAAATATCCGATTGGCAAGGAAGTTGTGGGAACGGTTCGAAATCTGACGAATTACGGGGCGTTTATTGAAATTGAGGAGGGGATTGACGGTTTGCTGCATGTAAGTGATATGTCTTGGGTACGTAAAATCTCGCATCCGAATGAAGTTGTAACAAAAGGACAACAGATAGAGTGTCGGATTCTTTCGGTGGACAAGAAAAGCCGTAGAATTGCGTTAGGGCTGAAACAACTTACGGAAGACCCATGGGAAAAACGAATTCCAGAAAAATATCAACCCAATCAATTAGTGAAAGGGACAGTAACAAAGATCACTAATTTTGGGGTATTTATTAGTTTGGAGGACGATTTGGAGGGATTGCTTCACATTTCGGAGTTAGCGAATCACAAGGTTGAGAATCCTGAAGACATTGTGAAAGTGGGCGAGGAGATTGAGGTCAAGATATTGCGGGTTGATCCTGAGGAGCGGAAAATCGGTTTATCTCGTAAGCGTGCGGAATGGACGGAGGAACAGGAGGCAGAGGCTGCGGCAGCAGCGGCTGCTGCGGCGGCGGGAGAACAACAGCCGGACAACAACAATGGTAATGGTGAATCGGCGGTGACACCTGAATCATTGAAGGGTGGTATTGGAGACGAATCTGGTCCATTATTCAAATCTTCGGCTCAGGATCAGGTTCAGGCTCAAGAGTAGGGGTTGAGTTGTTTTCTTACATTGTACATTGGTCGGATTTTCTTTTTTATAAAGATTTTCTTTTTATAAAATGAGAGATGTGATGGAATGTGAGGTGTGAGAAGGGGCGATAGCTCAATTGGGAGAGCGCAGCGTTCGCAATGCTGAGGTCGGGGGTTCGACTCCCCTTCGCTCCACTGGATTATTAAAATCTTTGATAGCCTTTTCAAAATGTTGGGCGGCACTTTGCACAAAAGTGTTCGCCCTTTTTATTTGTTCCTCCTCTGCTAATTCCCATAGTTGTTTGCCGTTAAGTGTTTCAAACAAAGCACTTACGTTTGCGTAACAGATGCTTAAATCAGGTTCGGACATGAAATAATCGATAATTTTTTGTTTCGCTTTTTCGTCACAGCCTATCGCCGCTAATATGTCCGAATAGGTTATTTTATTCCCAAACAACGTATCAAATGTGGGAATTTCAGTGGAAACTTGTTGGAAAGATTTATTTTTATTCAAACAATTTTCTGGTTGTCCTAATTTTGCATAATCGCCATCCGGCATTGGTTGAATATAATGTTGAA
>JAISNF010000556.1 GCA_031276415.1 Planctomycetaceae bacterium | reverse complement strand
AACAAAAACAGGAGTTGAAAATTCAAATCCGCAACAACGGATTTCTATTGAAGCACCGTTGATGATGTTGGGCAAAACGGAAACAATCCGGCTTGGTCTTTCACTTGGGGTTGACTATTCGTTGACGCATACTTGTTACGATCCGTTGCCAACCGGTTTAGCCTGTGGACATTGCGAATCCTGTTTGCTGCGTCTCAAAGCCTTTGCCGAACTCGGTATTCCCGATCCAATCCAATATAGTTCTTAATCTGTAAGGGGGGGGATTGTTATTTGGGTTCGATAGGAGGAGGAATTTGTGTTGGATCGGTTGGGACAATAGAAATCAGATTGTTGACTTGTTTCACTAACGGATCCTTGAGAAGAAGATTGCCGGCAGCAATTTTGTGTTCCTTGCTCGGAACAATACCACGAACAGAAACAACCCCGTTACGAAATGAAACCCGAACCGGCGAAAGAAAATGAATCAAAGGATCACTCAAAAGCATCCCCTCAAGTTTTTGCTCAAAACGCCGAAGTGATTCAAACTGATTTTTTGCCGCAGATTGAGAATCAACCGGAAATGTTCGGAGATTCGTTTCCGTTGCGGAAACTTGAGATTGCGGTATTGATTGCGGCGTTTGTTGCGATGTTTGTTGATCTTGTAACAATTCTCCGCCAACCGTAACAGCGTTTCCGCTAAAATAATTGTTTCCGCCGGAATTTTGCGGTGATCGTTGATTTCGTGATCGTTGATTCAATGTTGGTAACTCTGAATTATTATCATTATTACGGTCAATGTCGCGGAACCAGCGTGAACCGGTTGAAGAACGAATCGGACGCTCTTCCGATAATTCCTGTAACTCCGCCGCATCCATGACGCCGGAACGTTCAAAAAAACCAGGTAAACGCCGAACCGGTTGAGTTGAAGAATTTGCGCTCGTGTCCGCTAAAACCGGTATGTTTGCCGAAACAATATGTTTATTCGTTTTTTTCGCTGATAAAACATCTGATAAATGTTGCGATTGCGGAGATTGTTGTTGCGGTATTGAACGCGGTATTGAACGAAAGCGAAAATTGGGAGCATTCGGTTCAACCGCAAGCCATGTATTAAAATTCCCCATTTTGAAATCATTGTAAAATCGGGGATGGTCAAACTGAATCGTATCGGGAATCTCACCAAAACGAACTTTTCCAAGACGCGTTTGCACTTCCGATCCCAACAATCCCAATTCGGTCGGCTGTTCCGCCTCCGCCGCCGTTTCCTGTGCAATTACAACAACAGACATTGTCAGAAAAAAAATAATCGGATAAAAATAAAATCGCAACATTTTTCTATTTTGTGGTATTAGATTTAGACACTAATTCTTGTTATAAACAGGTTTATTTTTTCGGAACGGAATTAACATTATCTGGCTCTGAAATGTTATCCCAATACAACGGATACGGAGCATAATAGTACGGCGCATAATAGTAACGCCAACGCGGACGAATTGATTCAAGATAAAAAAACGACGGATCAGGAACAATTGTTGCAGGAGTTGCGGGAGTTGCGGGAAATTGGCGGTTGTTTGAAGATACTCCGGCATAATAAACATTGATAAGCCGCGTTTCAACAGTTCGGATTTCACGAATCATGTTGCCCTTTTTTTCAAATTCACGGGTTGTTTTTTGCAGGACGCCGCCGGGAACATGCCGTGAACAAGATATTTCGGTAATAGTTGTTACGTTACCGCTTTTTTGTGTTGTCCGCAAACGATAAGTTCCGAGTTTACTTTTGCGAAGATGAAATGCCGACGATTCCAGAACTTCGGTAATCGTCATGTCCAAAATCCGTTCTTCCGGCTCTTTGTCTGTTGGAATACTTCGCAAAACATTTTCAGAACGCAAAACATAAGGATAAACTTGAGTGGAGTACCAAATTGTTGTTTTTCGTTTTCCGGCGGGAGTGGTTTGTTCATAAATCCGAACTTCGCAAGGAACAACCAAATGATTAATAATCAGTTTTGTCGGAGCGGCATTTCGGACTTGCACGCCTTCCTGAATCGGTTGTTGAAAGAAATCAAAACGCCGTATAATTGGGGCGTTTTCGGCTTGTTTTCCGCCAATACTGGTGGTCAGAACATCTTGAAGAGTTACGCCGTCAGGATCGATAGATTGGAGGGTTGTTTTGATTTCACGCACATCAGCGGTGCGGTATCCTTCGCGGTTTGTCCATGTTATTCTTTGCAAACAGACCCACGATTGTGGTGAAAAACGTCCCCAAGGATGTTCTAATGCGGTTAAAACCGGATTGATTGCGGGTTGAGTTGGTGCTTTTCCGGCAACCATTTGCCCCTCATTCTTTTGGGAAACTTCTAATTTTTGGGGAACTTCTAAAATGTTAACGGTTGTTGATGTTTGTCCCGAAACTGTTTGTCCACAGATCGGCAACGTGGTTTCGCAAAATGTGAAAACCAACAACACAATTCCCCAAACAAAATTAAATACTTTTTTTAACTTCATGAATCGTATTTTACGTCAAAGTGATCATTTTGTGAAGGCAAAAAATGTAAATTTAGGGAAAATATGCTTAGTTTTTCGTTGGTTACGGAACAATAACGGTCGAATAAGTGCTTCTTTCGATCTGAGTTTCGATCTGAGAATTATCGGGGAAATTACCGTATTGGCTTTGCCATTTTGTTGCTGCGGGCAAAGAAGACGGAGAAGGCGGAGCGGATTGAATAAGTGTATTTGTTGTGGTGATTGCCGACGGAGCGAGCGAAACCGGAGTTCCGACTTTTGCTCTAACTGTTTCATACGAAACAACTTCTTTACGATGCAAATAAGGAAGTGCGGATGTTTTTTCATCGGTTTGACAATATGTTCGAATAACTTTTCCCGTTCTTGGATGAACAACTTTAACCAATGTTTCGGTTTTGGTTTGAATGGGTGAAAACGTCCAATGATATTTGACATTTGGTTTTAGAACGTCAATCGTTTTGACCGCAACAGGAATGGCTCCGGGCGTATTGGGCGGAACAACATTAGCCGCAGTTGCCGAAATTCCACGAACACCGTCAAGACATTCCTCTTTGGACGGCGAACCCGGTATGACGTACATAATTTCTGTTCCTGCGGGAAGTTGCGGCAAATTGGTATTATTAGTATTGGTATTGATATTGGCAATTACGGGTTGTGTTGCGGGTTGTCCGACGGAACCGACTGCTCCTGCCGGAACGGTAATTGTTGGAATAGTTGCTTGCCGAACTAGAGTGGCTTGGGTATTGGGAGTTGCCTGAACCGGAATTATTTGCTGAGTTGTTTGATTGATTGCCGGATTCATTGCTTGCTGACCTGGCGGCGGTGCCCCAAAATTGATTGGCGGTTGGGGCGGTTGCGACAAAGTTACTCCGCCCATGCCCGGAAAATAAGACGGCGTATAACTTGTTTCTTCGTTAGAACCGCCCCAAAAACAATCCAAAATTCCCCCAAAAACCGGACAAACAGTCATCATTGCCGAAAATCCTAAGCCGATAATGATCAACTTCAAACATTTCCTATTGTTCATCACAAAAACTCCTCAAAAAAGACAACCGAAAATTATTGGAATTAACGCCTTTGATTCATTTATCCAATGGTAATAAATGACCAAATGATAATATATTCGCATTCAGTATAGTTTTTTTTCCGGTAATTGTCTAAAAAAAATAAAAAATTATTCAGTGGAATTTTTACAGAGGGACATTTCTAAAAATTCAAATTTACTCTTTAAAACCACAGAGAACACAGAGTTCACAGAGAATAATAAAATATCCTCTGTGATCTTTGTGTCCTCTGTGGTTAATAAAAATATATTTGTCGTTTTTTAGGAATTCTTTGTGGTTAATAAAAATAAATTTATTTTGTTTTAGATGCCGGAGGCGGCTTCGTTGATGATGCCGATATAGAACGAAAAAAGACGAAAAATGATAAAAATAATGCAAACCGCAATACAACC
>JAISNF010000552.1 GCA_031276415.1 Planctomycetaceae bacterium | reverse complement strand
CATATTTTCTGCTCCTTTTTTATCTAAAATTTTTGAAAATTCATGAATAATAACGTCTTTACTAATTTTAGCGGCGGCTAAAGTATAATGGGCGATTGACGTGAGCCAACCTATTGTTCGTGGATCGGTTTTAACTTCGTTGAAGTATCCGACAATTCGTCCCAAATTTTCCGGCAATTTTCCTTCCGAATACGATTGTAACGTATCAAAAAGTGCAACCAAAGCCGGATGTCCCTGTAATTTTTCGTGTTGAATTTTTGATAAATCAATCACGATAATCTGAAACCATAACACGTTGCCGTTCACACCTTGCGGTACGGCAATCAAATCCTTTATTTGCAATAATTCATTCCATGAAATATCACCATGATAAAGTACCACAACAAGTGGATAAGGAAATTTACTGTTTTCGATGATAAAGTTTTTGGAATTAGCTACGCACTCTTCGTAAAATTCCAATATTTTTCGCAAACAGTGAAGCGAATATAATTTAATCTTTTTTGATTGATGTTCGAAAAACAGGAACACTTTGGAGTAATCACCGTTTCGGAATTTTGTGGAGAAACGCAAATCGCCGATAACTTCCTGCAAATTAGCGTCTATTGTAATTGGAGATTCACACCGCAGCGCATGGAGATCGAGTAACCGAACAACTCCTGTATTATCATAGTGTTCGAGCATACTCGCCATCAATTCTTGATCAATAAGAAAACGCCGCGTAAGTAAATCGTGCGGATGAGCAAGTTCAATTTGCACCGGTAATTTGAAAAATACGACCATAAAAACTCCTGATTTTTGACCCGCAAATATCTTACCTAAAAGGTTACTAATTTACTAATTATAGTGGATTAAGTGAAATTAAAAGGGTGAGATTAAAGGGAAATGATATAACTTTTTGAAATTTAATCGGTTTGTATTTTCAGTGATATTGATGATTTTATTGCGAAGAAGCGGGAGGTTCGAATTTTGTGCCGATTAACTCATATTTATCTGTTTCTTCATCGCTGAAATCAGCGGAATCACTGGAATTGTTGGCTGTTGACGATTTGGTACGGTTATGTCCTTTGGTTACATTTTTTGACAGGTCATTCAATTCATTGAGACCTTTTTTCAATTCCATTAACCCCAGACCGATTTGTCGTGCAACTTCCGGCAAGTTCTTACCAAAAAATAAGACGCCTAATACCAAAACGACAATAATTTGGAACGGGGTTGGTGTTAGAAATAGATAGTAATCCATCTCAAACCTCCGTTTTTCCGTCGGATTTTGAAGTTGCTTTTTCGTCTGCGGTTCGAACCGCTTCGTCCAATTCATCTTCAATACCGGCGACACCTTTCTTAAATTCCACCACACTTCGTCCGAGTGAACGCATGACACTTGGCAGGCGATTACCGAAAAGCAAAAAAGCCACTATTGCTAAAGCGATATAGGCAAACGCACTACTAGCACCAAAAAAACCCAAAATCATACTATTAATCATTTTTGTCTCCTTTTACCGAATTTCGGTTATTGGAATTTCCGGCATCCGATGCCTTACTATTTTCATTCCTAACAAACGCTTCACTATTCTATCATTTCTTAAATCTCTGTCAAACGGTGAACACGATGAACTTGCCAATAATGTTAAAACACAAAATTTATGTACCTTCCTATTTTCTTAGCCGCAAAAGAATTGTCCGCAAATAATTTTTAAAATTCTCCGCAGATTACGCAGATGATCGCTGATAATTTTTTGAGAATACAAAACAATAAAATATACAAAAATTTTTTTGCTTCAATTTTATTTTTATTTCATATTTTCATTGTTGTATATTTTAAAAAATTATCTGCGTTCATCTGTGCAATCTGCGGACTAATTCTTTGTTTCCGCGTTTTCTGTGGTTAAGGAGATGGGCGGCGTATTGAATAAATTTTGTGAACTTGTTAAAATTCCAGACTCTTTTTCAAGTTTCCATTATCCTCACCGGCAAGACATTGTAACAGTACATTGCAACAGTACATTCAACAGTTTCCGGTACATCCTTCGAACAACCAATTATGCAGCAACAACCTTATCAACCGTATATTTGGGATCGTAACGAAATTTTGCCGCGTGAAGAGATTCGGGCGTTGCAATTTGTTCGGTTGCGGGATTGTATTCGCCGTTGTTCGTTGGTTCCGTTTTATCGTAAAAAGTTTGCGGAGATGGACATTTCGCCGGATTCTATCCATTCTGTGGACGATATTCGAAAATTACCGTTTACAACGAAAGCAGATTTTCGGGACAATTATCCGCTTGGTTTTCTGGCGGTTCCTCGTGAGCGGATTGTGCGTTATCATGGTTCAACCGGAACTACCGGCAAACCGACTATTGTGGCTTATACCCAGCAAGACCTTGATCTTTGGGCGGGACTTTGTGCCAGATTTTTGGTTTCAGGCGGTTTGAAGTCACATCACACGGTTCAAGTTGCCTTTGGTTATGGTTTATTTACCGGCGGTTTTGGGCTTCATTATGGAATTGAACGGGTTGGAGCGGCTGTTATTCCGGCAGCATCCGGTAACACAAAACGGCAATTAATGTTGCTTCAGGACATGCAAGCGGACGCATTGGTTTGTACTCCGAGTTACGCTTTGAATATTGCCGATGCTATTCACAATGAAGGAATTGATCGATCAAGTTTGGCACTTAAACTGGCGTTTCTTGGCAGTGAACCTTGGACGGAAGCGATGCGTGAAACATTGGAAAAATCGCTGAATATTAAGGGGAGTAACAATTATGGTCTTAGTGAGGTTATTGGTCCCGGGGTTAGCGGCGAATGTCCTGAACGCAGTGGAATGCACTTTCAGGAAGATCATTTTATTGTTGAATGTCTTAACCCTGACACGTTGGAACCGGTTCCCGAAGGGCAACCGGGCGAATTGGTGATTTCTTCTATTTCACGCGAAGCCATGCCTATTCTCCGTTATCGGACGCGTGATATTGCTTCGCTTCATTTTGAAAAATGTTCTTGTGGTCGCTCAACAATCCGAATGTCTCGTGTTATTGGTCGAAGTGATGATTTATTGATTCTTCGTGGTGTTAATGTTTTTCCGTCTCAGATTGAAGAAGCACTTTTGACGATTGAGGGTGCGGCGCCGCATTATCAAATTGTTGTTGATCGTCCGAAGATATTGGATGAAGTTTATGTTCGGGTTGAGATTTCGCCGGAGTTATTTTCCGACAAAATGACGGACATGACCAATCTCAAACATAAAATCGAACACGCCATACAACAAATAACCGGTTTACACATGCAAATCGAACTCCTTCCGCCGCAATCTCTGGAACGTTTCGAAGGTAAAGCAAAACGTGTTATCGACCACCGAAAACTCATAGATTAAACAGTAGATCGACAGTAACTATTCAGTAAAATAATCACAAATATGAAACCCGAATATGAATTTTATGAAGACGATACTGATTTTTGTAAAAAATGTTACAAGTCAGCATTGGAAGGAAATGCAGAATCGCAATGCGAATTAGCAATTGATAATTGATTCAAATTGCTCCATTGGGGCATTGTCAAAGTAGCCGGTGGTTTTAACCACCGGAATATTGAGAACCAAATATTATTCCAATTAAAAAAATTCACTCTGTGTCCTCTGTGGTTAATAAAAAACTTTTGCGTTAATTTCTCAAAAGTTTGCGTTATTTTCGCAATAGATTGCGTTATTTGCTCAAAAGTTTGCGTTATTTTCTCAAAAGTTTGGGCTATTTTCTCAAAAATTTGCGCTATTAACGCAAAAGATTGCGTTATTTTCGCAAAAAAATTCCTTATTGGTAGATGATTGTCCGCAGATTACGCTGATTATCGCGGATGATTTTTTAATCTGCGTTCATCTGCGTAATCTGCGGACAAATTTTTAAAATCATCTGCGTCCATCTGCGTAATCTGCGCACACATTTAAAAACAATCAGCGGAGTCTGTGG
>JAISNF010000659.1 GCA_031276415.1 Planctomycetaceae bacterium | reverse complement strand
ACTCTCAACTATTTACTATCTCTTGACCGAATATCGGAGTTGCGGTAAACTAGGGAGTTCATTAAATATACGGTTTTTCTGTAAAATTATTCTTTTCCTAAGATTTGAAAGGAATACTTTTGTGTTCTTCAAGTGTATTCTTAAAGTTTTATTTAACATATCAATTTCATGGAATTTTACGAACGAGTTTTTGAAGTTGTCGGGGATTTTTTTAATGGTTTGACGCGGGGAATTGAATCAAATATTACCGCGTTGTTCGGTTCGTCCAATGCCCGATATATCAAGCGGCTACAACCGAAAATTGACGCGATTAACGCCCTCGAACCCGAATTGTTGAATCTCAATGACGACGAACTGAAAAATAAAACAGTTGAGTTTCGCCGCCGTCTGGCTCAAGGCGAAACCCTCGACGATTTACTCATCGAAGCCTTCGCCGTTTGCCGTGAAGCCGGACGCCGCGTTCTGGGACTTCGGCATTATGATGTCCAACTCATCGGCGGTATGGTATTACACAGCGGTGCTATCGCCGAAATGATGACCGGCGAAGGAAAAACTCTCGTCGCAACCCTGCCCGCCTATCTCAATGCACTTGAAGGAAAAGGCGTTCATGTTGTTACTGTTAATGATTATCTCGCCCGACGCGATATGGAATGGATGGGTCCGCTTTATCTTTCACTCGGAATCACCGTCGGCACCATTCAAAATAATATGTTGGCAGATGAACGGCAAAAGGCTTATCAATGCGATATCACTTATGGAACCAATAATGAATTTGGATTCGATTATCTGCGCGATAATATGAAATTTGCCGCCAAAGGCGATTCTCATTATCCGCCGCAATATCAGCAGGTTCAAGGAAAATTGAATTATGCAATTATCGACGAAGTTGACAATATTCTCATCGATGAAGCACGAACTCCTTTGATTATTGCAGGACCTGCCCACAGCGATATTTCCCGTTACAGCCTCGCCGATAAAATCGCACGGCAACTCGTTAAAGATGTTGATTTTGAAGTCAAAGAGAAAGAACATACCGCTAATCTTACCGATGCCGGAGTACGCCACGCCGAAAAATTGGTCGGCGTTGAATCGTTTTACACCGCCGGCAATATGGAGTGGCCTCACCTTATCGACAACGCCCTCAAAGCACATCATCTTTATAAACTCGATGTCAATTATATGATCAACGGTGATGAAATTGTAATCGTTGATGAATTTACCGGTCGCGCCATGCCGGGACGAAATTGGAGCGATGGTTTGCATCAGGCAGTCGAAGCAAAAGAAAAAGTTCGCGTCAAAGAAGAAAACCAAACTCTGGCAACAATTACATTACAAAATTTCTTCAAATTATACGACAAAATCGCCGGTATGACCGGAACCGGAATGACCGAAGCGTCCGAATTTTGGAAAATCTATAAACTTGATGTTATTGCAGTGCCAACCAATAAACCGTTACGCCGGATTAATTTTCCCGATGCGGTTTATAAATCGAAACGCGAAAAATACAACGCCATCGTCGATGAAATTGAACGGCTCAACAAATGGGATATTCTTGAATTTGGCGGTAATCGTGAAGTTTTGGGAACAATAACCCGCGAAGAAGAAGACCGGATTGAACTGATTCCCAAAGGAACGAAAAATCCCGAATGGTTTGAAAAGAAAAGTATTAAAACAATTTTCCGCAAAGGTCGTCCGATTCTTGTTGGAACAGTATCTATTGAAAAAAGCGAATTAATTTCCCGAATGTTGGATCAAAAAGGAATCAAGCATCAGGTTCTTAACGCTAAACATCATCAGCGTGAAGCGGAAATTGTTGCGCAGGCGGGGCGTAAAGGAGCGGTTACGATTGCAACGAATATGGCGGGACGCGGAACGGATATTATTCTTGGCGGTAATCCCGAAGCGATGGCGTGGAGTATTTTGCAAACAGAATATCCAACACGATTGGAAGTTCCGCGTGATGTCTGGACAAATCTCGTCAATGAAATTGAACAAAAAGAGCAAATGAAACCGGAAGGCGATATTGTTCGGCAAATGGGCGGTTTGCACATTATTGGTACGGAACGCCACGAAGCCCGACGTATTGACCTGCAACTTCGCGGTCGAACCGGTCGTCAAGGCGATCCGGGAAGCAGCCGGTTCTTTCTTTCGCTCGAAGATGATTTGTTACGGATTTTTGCCGGTGAAGCGGTTAAACGTCTTATGACAATGCTCGGTATGGAAGAAGGGCAAGTTATTGAATCACGATTGGTCAGCCGCCGGATTGAAGGAGCGCAGAAAAAAGTTGAGGAACAAAATTTCGATATTCGAAAACATTTGCTCGAATACGACGAAGTAATGGATTTTCAGCGAAAATCGGTTTATGGTTATCGTCAACGGATTCTTGACGGTGCCAATTGTAAGGAATTGATTTTCGAAATGATTGATGAACAAGTTGATCGGCATCTTGGCGAATTTCTTGAAAAAGATTATGAAGCGGAATCGTTTGCCGCATGGGTGAGTACGCGTCTCAATATGGAATTTGAAACGCGTGATTTTCGCGGAATGGATTATCGTCAGGCGGAAGAATTTGCGTTGGATCATGCAATACGAATGGCGGAATCGTTGGTGTTGGATAAGATCGAAGAAGATTTGCCGGAAGATGCCGAAGAAACCGAATGGAACTGGCAGGCGTTAGCGAAATGGTCTAATTCCGTTTGGCGAACCGGTTACACAGATCGTGATCTTAAAAAGATTCCGCGTGAAGAACTTGCGGAAGTGTTGATTGAAAAAGCGCATAAATTTATCAAAAATGTTGATCTTTCCGGCGGGCGTGAACTTCTTGATGCGAATTACGGTTTGAAAACAGTCATTGCGTGGGTCAAACAAAAATTCGGTATCGAACTTGATTTTGAGGAAGTCAGCCAATTGGAAACCGATAAATTCCGCGAAAAGGTACGAAAATTAACTCATGAAAAATATCGTGAAAAAGAAATTCAATATCCGGTGATTTGTGGTCTTCATCATTTTACGGTTCGTGATCAGGGGGGGCGGCGATATGATCGAGAGGGGCTTGTTGAATGGGCGCGAAACCGGTTTCGTGTGGAATTATCGTTGGAAGACCTCAAAAGTAAGCAACGGCATGAAATTGAGGAAGTCATGTTTGCTCAAAGTCGGGTTACATCGGAACATGTTCCTGAGGTGTATCAGGAACTTCGTCGTCGTCTTGACGAGTTGATGATTCACAACGAGATTGATCCGGCAGAAATCCGGTTGAGTATTGCCAAAGAAGCCGCTGCTTCGGAAATGGGTAAAGTGAGTGCCGGTTCAAAGTTTGCGGCGCGAAGTGTTAAAAAAACTCCGACCAAATACACCGGAAAATATGCGACCTCAAAATCAATTACCGCAACGGAAAACTTGTTGAATAATAACCGTAAAAAAATTCAGAACAACACGGAACTGGAAAATTTTTGTTCTTGGGTCAACAAGGAATTTGCACCGGAATTAACGCCGCAAAAAATACTGGAATGGGATATTTATGAACTTGAAGATCGGCTTTGTTCTCTTGTGGAAGACCGATATAATCCTGAGATGCGGACGATGGAGCGTTCACTTGTTCTCCAGATTCTTGATACGGTTTGGAAGGATCATTTATTGGTGATGGATCATCTTCGTTCGGGAATTGGTCTTCGCGGTTATGCGCACGAGGATCCGAAGGTGGTATTTAAGCGTGAGGGAATGCAGATTTTTTCGGAGATGTGGAACACGGTATATTCTCGTGTAACGGATTTGATTTTCCGCATGGAGCAACTTGATTCTGATTTTGTGAGTTCAACGTGGCAGGAAGCCGAAGCGAGACATGATGAAGTTCAAACCAATCACACGGTTAGCAATTTTGAAAAAGAACAAACCGAAACTGCGGAAAATATTCAAACTTCGGATAAAAAAAAGGAACCATTCCGAAACCGCGAACCTCAAATCGGCAGAAACGACCCTTGCCCTTGCGGAAGCGGAAAAAAGTACAAAAATTGCCACATGCCAAAATAATTTTCGATCTTTATAAATATTTCAGTAATCCTTTCATCGTTTGCGGTAATTCAAAAGATAGACAACGTTTCGCTTGAAGTGTTTTCGCCCCCATTGCAACGGTTGCTGTTAATTCGATTTCCGGTCAAAAACAAAATAAATTGATTATTTTGCAAGGATTTTTCCAAATAATGACGAATCGGTGAAAAAAAGAAAATATCCCCCCTATTGACACTAACGGAAGTTATGATAGGCTTTGAGACTGATTCGACCACAATGCGTTATTTCTTGTCAAGTTGTTTCTTGGTAAACGTGTTGGCGGTTATTTCAAAACCTTTGTAAAAACTAAGGAGTTTAACAATGGAAAATTTA
>JAISNF010000641.1 GCA_031276415.1 Planctomycetaceae bacterium | reverse complement strand
GTTGTTGGGGTGAAAAAATGTGTGGACGTGACCTCCGAAATAAAAAAATATTGCACGAAAATATATTCGCCGGAGTTAAAATTGATTGGGCGTTCGCCAACGAAGTTTATGATTATATTATAGAAAAACGAAAAAGAAACAAATATTATCCTTACCCGTTTTTGACACTTTGTAAACCATTATCACAATAGATTGATAATGAAAATAATATTTTGTAAAAAACTTCTAATAAATTGAAACATTAAAATTTAACTTCCTTTACATTACAAAACTAAATTATGGATACAACAACTATTACTACAAAACTTCAAAAAATTTTTGCTGAAACTTTTGATATTGACGGCAAAACAATAAATCGTGAAACATCGGCAAAAAATGTTAGCGGTTGGGATTCCGTTGCGCATGTGATGCTCATCACATCCATCGAAAAAAAGTTTGAGATTCGTTTTACCGGTCGTGAAATAGTTAATTTCAAAACTGTCGGCGATTTAATCGACGCAATTGAAAAGAAAATTAATAACGATAAAAAATAAATCGAACATTAAATAAAATTATTATGTTCAAAAATAAAATTCACCATATCGGAATTATTGTTCCAAATGAAGAACAGGTAAACTTTCTTCTGAAATTGATGGGACTTGAACGTGGACATTCCGTTTATGTTAAAGAGTATCAAGCAAATTGTATTTTCGGCAAAGAGGAAGGACGATTATTAGAATTTATTGTTCCCGATACGAATAGTAAATTATCAAAATTCAATAACGGTCTCGGTGGCATTCACCATTTGGCTATCGAAACGCCAGATATAGAAACAACAACAAGTTATTTAGAAAAAGAATTTGAAATCAATTTTCTTGAATCCCAACCAGTTATTGCTGGAGATTTATTGATCAATTTTCTCTCGCCAATTATGACTCGTGGTATCATTATTGAATTTGTACAAAAAATATAATGAATGATTATATTGAAACATTATTATAAATATCAATCGTTTCCGTGTGTGCAATGAGTACATTGTACGCACGGCAATTTTGGAGATACCCTGTTAGGGTATGGTGGTTTTTTTAATTTCGATTTTTGATTTTTTTAATTTTTGTTTTTTTAATAGACAATAAACATCTATATCGATTAACAAATAATCAATATTGAAACATTATCACAAATACCCATTTATGGGTATCCACAAAATAACCGTGCGTGCAATGTACTCATTGCACACACGGACAATAAACAATTTAAAATTTTTTAATGGACAATAAACCTTTGACACATATTAACGAGTTACGAAATTGGTTAAAAACCGGCGATGCAAAAACGGCGTTGGCGAAGTTTAGATTATTGTTGAATCAAACTAAATTTTCACCGAATGAATTAGCGATTGTTGGTAAAACGATTTTGCCGTATGCGGTCAATCTTGACAATAAAATTCACGTAACGATTTTAGGGCAATGCACGACAACATGGCTTGGTTATCATCTTGCGGCTCAAGGTTTGAAGCATGGACAAATATTCGCAATTCACGATACGGAATATGATACCGTTTTACAATCAATTATAGAGTTACAAGAAAATACAACAGATTTTTTTGTCCTGTTACCTTGGAATCAACGCATTTTGAAACAAATTCGCAATACGGAAAAATCATCAGATGAAATTATCGAACAAGAAATTGAATTTTGGCAACAAATATGGAATTTGTCGCAACAAAAAAACGGGCGTATTATTCAAATCGGTTATGATTACACGATGGCGGGACCGCTTGGTTTTCATTGCTCGGCAAAATGCGGCGGAGAAATTGATACGATACGCGAAATCAATTCGCGGCTTCGTCAAGCGTTGCCCAATGGAACATTTTTTATTGATCTTGAAACGCTTGCCGGTAATATCGGACGAAAATCGTTTTATAGTTCGCGACAATATTATTGGACAAAACAACCATTCGCCGAATTAGGAACAACACTGCTTGCCGAACAAATCGAAAACGCCATCCGAGTTATGCGAAACGGTTCAAAAAAAGTATTGGTACTTGATCTTGACAATACGCTTTGGGGCGGAGTTGTTGGCGATCTTGGCGCGTACGATATTGAACTTGGCGAAGGTCCCGAAGGCGAAGCGTTTCGCGATTTTCAAGCGTATTGTAAAAATTTATCGAAACGCGGAATCCTTCTCGCAATCGCAACAAAAAATGACGAGGCAAACGCCAAAGAACCGTTTGAAGTAAATCCCAATATGGTACTGAAACTCGACGACATCGTTAGTTTTCAAGCACATTGGCGACCAAAGAGCGAGAGTATGAAAGCGATTGCGGAGGAGTTAAATCTTGGAATTGATAGTTTAGTTTTTTTGGACGATAATCCCGCTGAACGTGAAGAGGTTCGCCAAAATGCGCCGGAAGTCGCTATTATTGAAACGCCCGAAGATGCGGCGGATTATATTCAGGCGTTGGAAAATTCACTGTTTTTTGAAACACTTACAATAACAACCGCCGATGAAAAACGAACTCAACAATATTTGAACGAAAACAAACGTAAAACGTTGGAAAAATCGTTCACAAATTTGGACGATTATTTGAGATCGTTGGAAATGGTTGGTAAAATTGGAACAATTAACGACGGCAACATGCAACGTGTTGTCCAATTGCTTGCCAAAACAAATCAATTCAATGTTACAACAAAACGGCATGACGAACAAACGATCCGCCGTTTTTTGTCTCATCCGCAAACGATAGCGTTGACGATGGAATTATCGGACAAATTTGGCGAACACGGTTTAATCGCTTTAACAATAGGCTTGCCTTACGAAATAATTGACGAACAACAACGCTC
>JAISNF010000631.1 GCA_031276415.1 Planctomycetaceae bacterium | reverse complement strand
CCGGGTTCCAATGATTGGGTTGAACAAAATAAAGGCGGTGAACGTTGTGTAACGTATGGGCTTTTCCACGAACTCGGTTCCAATGGTCGAACCGGTAAAAAAGTTTATTTCTTCAATACGCATCTCAATGTGTATGTTGAAACCGCCCGATTACGATCAGCAATTCTAATCATGGATAAAATTAAAAACCGAAAATCACAAGATGCTCCTGTTATCGTTACAGGAGATTTCAATTCGTCGCAAAACTCATCGCTTATTGCTTACATACAAGGAAAACCACTTGAATTTGACGGCAAAACATTCACTCCATCTGTGCCATTAATTGAAACATTCAAAACGGCTCATCCCAATTCAACCCAAGTAGGTACAACACATAGTTATAGCGGCAAAATTGATTGGAAACAAAAGATTGATTTTATTTTTACAAGTTCTCCCTTAAAACCAATCAATGCCAAAGTCATTCTGACAACGAAAGATGGTTTGTATCCCAGCGATCACCTTCCGGTTGATGCCGTTTTGCAATGGGAATAATAAACTTCTCACATTTGACAATTCAGTTTGCGTTTTTGAACAAAATCAACAAATTTCGACAGGATTAACAGAATTTACAGGATTGGCAACATAGAATATTTTGATTGGGATGATTTTGATTAAAATTGCCCTAATTGGAGCAATTTCAATGTAGCGATGGGTATCTTTGGTCAAAACCCTGGACACCGCCAACAATTCCCGATGATCGGAATCCTGTTGGAATGTACCGCCGTGATTTCAATTTGCCTGAATCTTATCAGGGACAAACAGTGATTTTACCTTTTGCCGGTGTTGAATCCATGTTTTATGGTTGGCTTAACGCATGGCATCAAATTGCCGGAACTTATGACGGTAAAACAATGCGGCTTTATGTTGACGGTAAGGAAATCGGTACAAAATCCTGTGAAAAGTATCAGGAAACTGTTTATCCGGTTGGAATCGGTTACAACGCCCAATATGCGCAACGCCGTCCCGAGCAGTGATTGCGGAAGCACGCATCTATGGCGAGGCTCTTTCACCGGAAGAACTAAAAGAATCTCAAGAAAAACAAGGATTATCGAACAAAAAATTATTGCTCAATGTCGTTATGGATTCCATTAAAGAAATTCCTTCTGAAACGAAAACCGAATTGTCAAGTGTGATGAGTATAAAATAACGCAACCGCTCAAAGAACGGTTACGTTATTTTGTTTTTTGTATGAATGATTAACAATTGTTCAACATTTGAGATTGTTTCATTCATTGTTCATCACCGTTAAATTATCGGGAGAACAAGAGTTCCGTGTAAGTCGGCAGGGGCCAAAGACCATCGTCAACCGATTCTTCAAGTGTGTCCACCGTTTCCCGTAACGCCTGCATTGCCGGAATCACTTTATGGCAACAGTATTCGGCAGATTTTTGTGCTTCGCCTTCGGGAATATCGGCAACAGTTTTCTTCAACTGGCGGAATTGCTCGATTAACGCATCAATATGTGTATCAAGTTCTTGCAACAACTCTTTTTGTAATTTTGTCGTTGCAACCTGAGCCAGTACCGTTTTGTAATTGAGAACAGCCGGCAAAATCATTGTTCCTGCTACTTCAATGGCAGTATTCGCTTCAATATGAATCGTTTTGACATAATTTTCCGCGTAAATTTCGTGGCGGCTATCCGCTTCGGATTTACTGAAAATTTTGTATTTTCCAAACAATTCGGTTGCTTTTTTTCCATTGATAAGCGGCAGACATTCGGCAGTTGTAACAAGATTGGGCAAACCTCGTTTTTTGGCTTCTTTTTTCCATTCTTCGGAATAGCAATTGCCGTTGAACAAAACCGCCTGATGTTCTTTGATTGTTTTTGAAACGATCTCCTGAACAGCAGTATTGAAATCCTTTTTGGTTTTCAATGCGTTTTCAAGTTCTGTTGCTAAAATATCAAGACTTTCCGCAACGATAGTATTGAGAACGGTCGTGGATTGTGCAACATTTTGGCTGGAACCGACGGCGCGAAATTCAAATTTATTACCGGTGAATGCAAAAGGACTTGTTCGGTTGCGGTCTTCGCTATGCCGTTTGAGGGGCGGCAATGTTGAAACGCCAATTTCGATGGGAGCCATTTTTTTGGACGAAGCGGTGGTTCCGGCGGCAAGTTGATGGAACACTTCTTCGAGCGCACCGCCGAGAAAGATGCTCATAATTGCGGGAGGTGCTTCGTTGGCACCGAGCCGGTGATCATTATTTGCGCCGCTAACACTCATCCGAAGTAAATCGCCGTGTTCGTGAACCGCCCGCAAAACAGCGGTTGTGAAGAACAAAAATTGGGCGTTTTCGTGCGGCGTGTCGCCGGGATCGAGAAGATTTTCACCGTCATCGGTCATTATTGACCAGTTATTGTGTTTACCGCTTCCGTTAATACCGGCGAATGGTTTTTCGTGTAACAGACAATGAAATCCGTGCCGTGTTGCCACATTTCGCAGCAGTTGCATGAGGAGCATTTGGTGATCTGTTGCGAGGTTAGCGGCTTCAAAGAACGGAGCCACTTCAAATTGGGCTGGAGCCACTTCGTTGTGGCGGGTACGAACAGGAATACCAAGCAGAACCAATTCATATTCCAGTTCGGTCATAAATCCGATAATGCGTTCGGGAATGGAGCCGAAATAGTTATCTTCCAGTTCCTGACCTTTTGGCGGTTTTGCGCCGAACAATGTCCGTCCTGTTACGAGAAGGTCTGGTCGCAATGCGGCGAGTCGGCGATCAATGAGAAAATATTCTTGTTCGGCTCCGACGGTTGGATAAACTCGTTTTGCCGTTTTGTTGCCGAACAGTTTCAAAATTCGCAACGATTGTTGTTCGAGGGCAGCCATTGAACGGAGCAAGGGGGTTCTCATATCCAGTGCTTCCCCTGTCCAACTGACAAAATAGGTAGGAATCACAAGGGTTGAGCCGTTTTTATGGCGGAAAATAAATGCCGGACTGGATGGGTCCCATGCGGTGTATCCGCGTGCTTCGAAGGTAGCGCGAAGTCCGCCGGACGGGAAACTGCTGGCGTCCGGTTCGCCGCGAATTAGTTCACTGCCGCTGAATTTGGAAATAGCCTGACCGGTTCCGGTGGGGATGACGAAGCAATCATGTTTTTCGGCGGTACTGCCGGTCATTGGTTGGAACCAATGGGTGAAATGTGTTGCGCCGTGTTCAACAGCCCAGTCGTGCATGGCTTTAGCAACTGTTTCCGCGATATTGGGATCGAGTTGTTTTGAACTGAGAATAGTTTCCTGAAGCGATTCAAAGACTTTTTCGGGGAGGCGTTCCTGTTGCACTGTTTCGTTGAAACAATGGCTACCGAAAAGCGATTTCAGGTCTGCTGTTTTGTTGGCGAAGGGGAATGCGGCGGAATTGGGATCGGCGGCAATCGCAACTAAAGTTTTACGTCGAACATTGTTCTGTGTCATAATTTTAAATTACTGTTAAATTTTGTTGAACCAAATGTAAAGAATACCCAAAAGTATATTTTATCGTTTTCTAATTGCATTCTCCATGCCAATTATTGAAATATGTTGAAATAAATTATAAACTCCTTAAATTAAAAAAATTACGCAATATTTATTATTTTTTTGAAAAACGAAAAACGCCTCTTGCGCGACAAATTTGTTGACATTATTGTAGTCTCCGACAGATTTGTCGCAAATAAAAATACTTGCCGAAGACAATTATTTTGTAAATTATTTCGGCGGAATTTTATGAATTACCGTGTTTGTGAATTACCGGAATGCTAAAACAAAGTTGGTTATCTTATGGGTTTTAAACATTACGACAATCCATAAATTTCTACCGAATCATTACAAAAAAATTAATTAAATTGATTCTCTATGAAAATTCCGTTGAATAATTTATAATGTTGTCAAATTTCAGTTGATTATCGTTTCCTAAAACTTTTTTTCAATAAATTAACTATTATGAGAAGTTTATTTTTGTTGTCAGTATTTCAATGTTTCTTTGTTTTTGGTGTTCTCAATGTTTTTGGTGTTTTCGGTTTAGAATCGCCGAGCCAAAACGTGAACGATTGGGAAAATCCGCAATTGACCGGAATTAACAATCTCCCGCCGCGATCCAGTATTGTTGTACCGTTTTATAACGGTTATGAAAAAGATTGCGTTCTTCTCAACGGCGATTGGAAATTTCAACTCGTTCACAAACCGACAGAACGAATCGCCGATTTTGCCAAACCGGATTTTGACGATTCAAAATGGTTTAATCTGCCGGTTCCGTCAAATTGGCAATTGCCGCGGTTTATCGGTCAACTCAAAGAATACGCTCCGGCAAATCTCGGCGGCGTTGTGGATGATTACCCGATTTATGTTAATATTCCTTATCCTTGGGAAAAACCCTGGAATCCGCCCAAATTACAAATCGCCTATAACCCCGTTGGAATGTACCGCCGCGATATTGAAATTCCGCAACATTATATCGGACAGAAGATCATTTTGCATTTCGCCGGTGTTGAATCCATGTTTTACGTTTGGGTCAACGGCGAAAAAATCGGTATGGGAAAAGATTCACGAACCGCAGTAGAATTTGATGTTACAAAATATGTTAAGTCGGGAAAGAATAAAATTGCGGTGGAAGTTTTTCGTTGGTCGGATGGTTCGTGGCTCGAATGTCAGGATTTCTGGCGGCTTTCCGGTATTTATCGCGATGTCTTTTTGTACGCTTTACCGCAAAAACATATCGACGACGTAAAAATTATTGCAAAAACCGATGAAAATTACGAAAATGGAATCTTGAATGTTGAAGTGTTACGAACACCGGAAACTCCGGTTGATGTTGTCTTAAAAGAAAACGGAAATTCAATTCCGTTACGGTCGGATCGTTCTTTAGGAACTATCGGCAGATTTACCGCAAACATTGAAAAACCAAGACTCTGGACTGCCGAAACTCCAAATTTGTACACATTGGAATTGACTTGCGGTCAACAAAAAATTTCGGTTCCTATCGGTTTTCGTACAGTTGAAATCAAAAACGCCCAACTTCTCGTCAACGGCAAACCGATTCTGTTTAAGGGCGTAAATCGTCATGAACACGATTCGATTAACGGACACACGGTTTCGGTTGAATCCATGATTAAGGATATTAAATTAATGAAACAAAATAACGTCAATGCGGTTCGGACATCGCATTATCCGAATGATCCGCGTTGGTATTTTTTGTGTGATCGTTACGGAATTTATGTCATTGACGAAGCGAATATTGAATCACACGGAATGGGTTACGGTGATACGACATTGGCAAAACATCCGGCGTTTAAGGAAGCGCATCTCAACCGAACAATCCGTATGTTTGAGCGTGACAAAAATCATCCGTCGGTGATTATTTGGTCTCTTGGCAACGAAGCAGGAAACGGCGCAAATTTTGAAACGACTTACGATTGGCTCAAGGAACACGATTCGACGCGACCGGTTCATTATGAGCGTGCCAGTTGGGATCGCAATTCTGATTTTTGTTGTCCGATGTACATGAAAGTTTGGGACATGATTAAATATGCCGAAAATAATCCCAAGAAACCGTTTATTCAATGTGAATATTCGCACGCAATGGGCAACTCCAACGGCGATTTCTTCAAATATTGGGATGCGATACGAAAATATCCGAACTTGCAAGGCGGTTTCATTTGGGATTGGGTTGATCAAGGGCTTGTAACGGATATACCCGGACGCTGGATTCTTCCTGCATCGTTAAAGACTTCTGTTTTCGGAACAATAATAGAAAAGGACGGAAAAAAGTTTCTGCAAGGTTACGCCACCGTTTCAGAACCGTCAAGCATTCATGTCGGTAACAAAAAACTGAAACTTGAAGCGTTGGTGTTTCCGATTGACGGAACAACGGGACCGTTTATCGGCAAAGGTGATACGCAATTCGGATTGAAACAGGTTAATCAAAATTCGATTCAATTTTATGTACATAATAACGGTTGGACGGAGATTACGGTTAATGTTCCGAAAAATTGGTACAATCATTGGCATACGATTACCGGAACTTATGACGGCAAGGAACTTGTTCTTTCGGTTGACGGTCAGGTTTTGGGGAGGACGCCGTACAGCGGAGAAATTGGTAACGCAATTGAACCGGTTGAAATCGGGCGAAACGCTCATCACAAAAATCGTATCGTTCACGCTTATATCGCTTCGGCGAAAATTGTACTCGACGATCAACCGGTGATTGATATTGATTTTTCAAAAGCGGTTCGTGAAGAAACGAAAGATTCAACTGGTTTTTATTACGCATTCGGCGGAGATTTCGGACCTGTTGGAGTTCCGAGTGATCAGAATTTTTGTTGCAACGGTTTGGTTTCTCCCGACCGCAAACCGCATCCCGGATTGAACGAAGTTAAAAA
>JAISNF010000597.1 GCA_031276415.1 Planctomycetaceae bacterium | reverse complement strand
CGAACATTCCGCAATTTTTCTTTGCAGAACGCATCGTGTTGATATTTTTTCTTAAACTCTTCAAGTGCAACAAAATTAAACGGTTGCGTCAACATTGGCGATTCTACGGCTGATGTTTTCGCTGATACTTTCGGCGATGTTTTCGGCGAAGTTTCCGAAGATGTTTTCGATGAATTGTTCGGCGATGTTTTTTTAGGCATGAAAAACTTTCTTTGTGTTAAAAAAAATAATTTATTCGTTGGAATTTTCGTAAATCAATTTATATCAGTTTCAAGTCCAAAATCAAGAGGTAGCCAAATCCTTTTCGTAAAACATTGTCCACAGATTTCACAGATGGACGCAGATTATTTTTAAAATACAAATAAAATACAAAACAACGAAACGGTGAAACAATAAATGAAGTTACCGTAAAGTTATAGTAAAGTTACGCAAAGTTACAGTAAAAATTGTCCGGCGGCAAAACAGGTAAATTGCAACAACTTTATTGGTTATTATAAAGAGGTAAAATATAGTTATAAATGATTTTACGTATTTTTGTTGTGTGGTTATTCGGGCTGTTCTTTTTTTTGAAATCAGATATAATAAATCAATCGGTCAAAAACAAATTTTTTTCGTAACTGTTCAGCCGTTTGATTGGAATTGAGGTACGAATAATTACTCACTTTCTGCAATGATTGAATAATTACTTAATTTTTCCCTTCTCCGTTGAAATCGAAAAAGAATGCGCAACGAATTTTTTAAGCGGTATGGATTCCGTATCCTGGTTATTATTTTCTTTCTTTTGCCTTTTGTTTGGATGGGAACAAAGCGGACATTGATGAGTAATTCCAACAATGTTGCCGATTGGTTGCCCAATTCTTTTGTGGAAACGCAACAATATCAGTGGTTTCTCAAAAATTTTCCGTTTGAACGTTTTGTCGTGGTTAGTTGGCAAGGCTGCACGATGGATGATTCCCGACTCGAAATGTTTGCGCAAAAACTTGTTCCGGGTCAAACAATTGATAATGTCGGTCAGTGGGCAGACGAACATATTAAAGCGGAATTGATTTTGGAACCGGAAAAAACAGTGCCGGCGGCACCCAAAAATGAATCCGCCCGCGAAAATACAACGCCGGAAACAACCGCACCGTCCGAAATTCCGCAAGCCAATGAATCTGCTGAGCCGGAAAATCAGCCGGAAAATCTACCGGAACATCTGAATTATTTCAAATCGGTAATCACCGGACCGCGTTTGTTTCGAATACTCAAAGATCGTTATTCCGGTTCCGGTATAGGCGGAATCCGTTTGACCGAAGGACAAATACGCGAAAAACTCAGAGGAACATTAATCGGACCGGATGGTCAAAATTCGGCGTTAATTGTTACGCTGACAAAGGAAGCACCGCAAGGTAAAGATTTGGCAAAAGTCCTTGAAGCCATTCGCGATATTGGCAGAGAATGCGGCGTTCATGCCCCAAAGAAAATAGATCATCGCCCAATTTATCAGAAAGTTGCCGACGGTATTATTACGACAATTAAGGAAATTATTTATGGTCGTCATCCTGATATGACCGGCGTAATTATTGGAGGTCCGCCGGTTGATAATGTCGCCATCACTCACGAAGGGGAACACACACTTCGCCGTCTCGCCGGAATTTGCGGTATAATTGGACTTTTTCTTGCGTGGCTTTGTTTTCGTGATTTCCGGTTAACGTTTTTTGTTTTTTGGATAGCAATTATTAGTGCCGGCGTGGCATTAGCCAGCGTTTCATTAACACGCGGAACTTGCGACGCCATTTTGCTCAGTATGCCGGCACTTGTTTATGTTTTGGCAATGTCAGGAGCGATTCATTTGATTAACTATTATCACGACGCCATTCGTGAACATGGTCTTGATATGGCTCCCGAACGCGCCGTCAAACACGCTTGGTCGCCTTGCTTTTTTGCGAATCTGACCACAGCACTCGGTCTCCTTTCGCTTTACACCAGCCATTTGGTTCCGATTACGAAATTTGGTTTTTATTCGGCGTTGGGAGTTCTTTTGCAACTCGTTCTTTTGTTTTATTATCTTCCGACGCTGCTTCATTTTTATCCTTCGCATAAAGTTGCATCGGAACAAACGCTCCACGTTAAATATGATTCGGTCATGCAAAAAATCTGGCGGATTTGGGGCGGATTTGTTATACGAAACAACATTATTATTTCACTGATTTGTATTGTGTTGATGATATTTTTCTGCTACGGAATGTATCAAATTAAAACATCGGTGAAGATGATGCGGTTTTTCTCTGGCGATTCTGAAATTATTCACCATTACACGTGGCTTGAAGAACAATTAGGACCTTTGGTTCCGATGGAAATTGTTGTGAAGTTTAACAATGCGCAATGTAAATTTAGTACATTGGAAAGACTTCGTTTGATTGAGGACATTGACGATGAGTTACGAAAAGAGTTATCGGAAGATATTGGCGGGGTTATTTCGGCGGAAACGATGATGCCGATGATTCCGCGATTTGAGGGAACGCGCAAAAGTGCCCGGCAAATTGCGATTGAACGGACGGCGAACGCAATGCTTGAAAAAGGGCGCAGTGAAATGAAGGATTACGTAACGGTCGAATGTGAACGTTCATTGCGTTCCGACGATCCCCGATTTCAGCAAACGGTTTCGGAACTTGGTATTACTGCTGCGGATGCGGCGCGGCTTGTTCGGGTTGGAATAACCGATTTGAAACAACTCCTCAATTATTCTGCGGAAAATGAAGTTGTCGGTATTTCGCCGGAGGAAATGCAGACATTTTGTGAGAAAGCGGTTCAATGGGAAAAAAATCACGGTTATGATCTTTGGCGTATAAGTATTCGGGTTTGGTCGCTTAAAAAAGATATTGATTATGCGATGTTTATTCAGGATGTCAAAAACGTAATTGATCCGATTATTGCCAAAATGGTGGAGCGTCATTTTCCGCAGGAAGTTTCGGTTGTGGAGCCGGAACATCGCGGGCTTGGTTTTACGGACAAACCGATTGAGGCGGTTTATACGGGCATGGTTCCGGTGGTTTATAAAACGCAACATGAACTTTTAACGGGTTTGCGTGATAGTTTTGTAACTTCATTTTTGATGATTGCGGTTACGATGTCGTTTATTCTTCGTAGTCCGCTTGCCGGTTTATGTGCGATGATTCCCAATCTTTTTCCGGTGATAGTTGTATTTGGTTTTATGGGGCAATTTGGTATTTTGGTGGATGTTGGAACGATGATGACGGCGAGTGTTGCGTTGGGGATTTCGGTGGACGATACGATTCATTTTCTGACGTGGTTCCGTGACGGGATTGATCAGGGGATGACGCAACGTGAGGCGACAATGTATGCGTATTCACGTTGTGCGACTTCGATGTTCCAGACGACAATGATTGCGGGTCTTGGTCTTTCGGCGTTTGCGTTGAGTACATTTACGCCGACGCAAATGTTTGGAATTATGATGCTTGCGATTCTTACGATGGCGATGTTGGGTGATCTTATTTTCCTTGCCGCGTTGATCAACACGCCCATTGGTCGTGTTTTCCGTCCGCGAGCAAAAAAACAAACCCCCGCGGAATACGTCGCCAACTCTTAAATCTTTCGCCTCAACTCAGTAACCGTGTTCCGCAACTCCGATGTTCTCAAGGTACAAAATCGTACCGTCTACGTCAACTATCTCTTGCACCGCACGGATCAAGTCCGGCAAAACACATATTGTAACTTCTAATAACTGCCCTTTTATTTAAGCACAGATTATTTAACCACAGAGAACACAGAGTTCACAGAGAGGAATTTTAAAAAATTAAAAAATTATTTTAGATCAAAAATCAATGAT
>JAISNF010000523.1 GCA_031276415.1 Planctomycetaceae bacterium | reverse complement strand
AAAATTTTTTACTTTAATTTTACTGTAACTTTGTTTGTTGTTTTCTATTTTCAAAAATTATCTGCGATTATCATCGCAATTTGCGGACACTTTTTAAAATCATCTGCGCTCATCTGTGTCCTCTGCGGACAAATATAAAATTAAATTTAAAATCAAAATAGATAATTACGTTTTGCCTGAAAAGTTTGAACACGGTCGTAAAGTTCAAAAAATGCAGTACGGAAATTGCCGCCGGAATGATCATAAATCTCCCGTAATTCAGTTGCCTCAAAAGAATGTGAATAAGTTACAGAATATGTTTTCGTCAACTCCCGAACAAGTTTTATAAATAATTCCAATCGCGGCGTTGTCCGGTGTAAAACGCGAATGCCCAAAATCGGTTTGTGAACCGTCAACAATAACCCGCCCGTTAAACTCCAATTCTGAAACAAAAGATAACTCCGCCCCAAAAATGAAAGTCGCTCAAAACCATCAATCATGTAAAATATCCTTCTATCCCGCCGAATCGGTAGAAAATCCGGTAATAACCCGCCCCGCCGATCATTCAATACCGCAACACAAATCTCAAAATGTCGCCGCTCAAGACGCCCCGATAATGTTCGAAGCAATGTCGATTTACCAGAACCATGTGAACCGACAATCTGCATAATCGAACCATATTTGATCTTTTGCTCAATTAAAATATCAATCCCATTTTCCGTTACATCGCCCTTTTCCCAAAATTGATACGGAATCGCACCGGGTGTCCAAAACCTTGTTGAAAAAGGATTGATAAATGTGTCGTTTTCAAGTTGGATCATAAACCGCCTACTTTTTTAACCACATCATTAAACAGATTATTAACCACAGAGAACACAGAAGGCACAGCGTGAATTTTTAATTGGAATCAAAACGTTATTTAATATTTGACTTTTGATCTAAAATAATTTTTTTTAAATCTCTTCTCTGTGGTTAAATAATCTGTGTTAAATAAAAAGGTAGGCGATGTTTCGCCGAAACATCACAACGGTTGATATTGTTTCGGGGAACAACGGTTGATGTCATTTCGATTTCCGTCCGTAAACAGAGGCACTGTCGGCGAGTACGCCGACGCAACTGTTCAGCGAACAGTTGCCTACCTTTTAATTTCCAACATAACAGTAATTCATAATGTTCTACTGAATAATTACTTTCTTTTTGTTTTAATTTCATTTTTGTTTCACTTTTTTAATGAAAGCCAGTGTTCAATCATGGCAAACAGTTTTTCCGATTCAATTGGTTTGCTACAAAATGCATCCATTCCGGCTTCCAAACATTGTTCTTCATCGCCCTTAGTTGCATTGGCAGTCAACGCAATAATCGGAATCCGCCCGCTATGCGCCGGTTTGGTTACACTTTTGCCCTGCTCCATCTCACGAATTATCCGCGTTGCCTCCAACCCGTCCCGCTCCGGCATCTGACAATCCATCAAAATAATGTCAAAACTCGTCCGCATAACCGCTTCACAAACCTCAATCCCGTTGCAAGTTATTTCGTATCGATATTCCGCCCTACTCAACATCTCCGCAATCACCATCTGATTAACACGATTGTCTTCCGCAACAAGAATAAGTTGCGTCGCCGCTAAATGTTTCTTTTCATCGTGTTGCGATTGCTCAAATACCGCTAATTGTTTGCGGTGAATAAGTTCTTCCGCTTTGGTTTCGTCCAACACCGCCATCAATGTCTCCGCAAGAACCGACGATAAAACCGGCTTCGTCAGAAAAATGTCGGCAAGAGAATGTATCGGATTCGACACGTCCAATGATTCACCAATCGGAACAAGAAATATCATCGCCGCATGCTTTTGTTGCTCACACTTTTGTTGCGCACACTTTTGTTGCGGAAAAGAATTGATTTCGTCACGAAATAATTTCATCTCCGAAAACGTTTCCGGTAAATCAAAAAGAGCATGGTCTGCCAAAATAATACGCGGCGGAAAATCAGAGTTGAACGCTTGCCTCGCCGACACAATATCGGAAAACGCAGAAATAACCATGTTCCACGATTGTAACTGTAATCTTAACGCATCAAGCAAAACAGGATTGTCCGTTACAACAAACACCGGAACTTCCGAAAGAAGCGGATGATTAAACGGTAAAGAGATTGGTTGTTCTTTTTTCTGTTCCGCAATTTCCACAACCGGAAACGGAATTTCAAACCAAAAATCAGAACCCTTGCCCTCAACACTTTCAACCCCAACCGTACCATCCATAAGATGAATCAACTCTTTTGAAATCGCCAAACCAAGACCCGTTCCGCCAAAACGACGAGCAAATGAAGAATCAACCTGCGAAAAAGAGGTGAACAAACGATTGATCTGAGATTGCGGAATACCAATTCCAGAATCAAGCACGTCAAACCGAACCCGTTGCCGAATAGAAACTTGCAAATCACAAACATCAATCACATTAATTTGTAACCGGATTCCGCCTTGGGACGTAAATTTAATAGCATTGCCAATAAAATTAACAAGAATCTGCCGAATTCGATTCGCATCACCCAAAACACGTTGCGGAATTTCAGCAAGAAAAACCTCACACAATTCAAGCCGCTTACTAAACGCCGTCGGCGCAAGAATCCCAAACACAGAATCAATCAGTTCCATTAAATCAAATTCGTAAGATTCAACCTCAAGTTTGCCCGCCTCAATTTTAGAAAAATCAAGAATATCACTGATCAACGAAAGAAGATGTTTACCGGAAGATTGAGCGGTTAGCGCATATTCGCGTTGTTTGGGAGTTAGTGCGGTTCCCAGCAAAAGATCACACATTCCAATCACGCCGTTAAGCGGTGTTCGGATTTCATGGGACATGTGAGCCAAAAACTTGCTCTTTTCGCCGGATGCTCTCTCCGCTTCAATCCGAAGCATTTGTTCGGTTAAATCATGAATACAGGAAATCATATAATTCTTGCCGTCCTGTTCAATCAAATCACAGAATAATTCCGCCGGATAATTTGTTCCGTCTTTACGGCAAATCCGCCCGGCAACTTTGGTCGATTTTGTTTCAAGTAATTGCAGCCAAAATTCCGACCAACTCTGCTCCGTATAAGAAATATTGATCTCCCAAATAGGACAATCAAGAATCTGTTCTCCATATTCATAACCAAGAGATTGAATCATCGAATTGTTGACATAAACAATTCGCCCCGATTCGGAAACACGACAAATCGGAACAGAAATATTGTCAATCGTCGTTTGCATGATTCGAAGCGTTTGTTCGAATCGGACTTGCTCGGTAATATCACGGTGAGTCCAAATTTCCGTAATTCCGGTTTTGCCAAGACCGGTTTCGGCTGTTTGTCCCCTGACAAAAGAAATCCGTCCATCTCTTGTATGCAAAATTTCTTCGCGCGGATGGTGATTTTGCCGTACATCCTGTACCATTTCCAGCAAAACGTCAACATCTAACAATGTTTCATTATAGAATTTTCGGACAACTTCAATCGGTTCGTTGAAACGCAGATTTTCCCAACCATTGAAAAAATTAGAATATCTTGCGTTGGCGAACGGTTTTTCAATGCCGTCGGTCAACGCCAAAATACCGTCCAAAGACGCATCAAGAATGGCGTTAAGTAATTTTTTCTGATGACTCAGGGCTTCTTCGCGGCGATGTTGTTCGTCAATATTGCGGACAAATTCAATAACAAACACCGGTTTTTTTGTAACCGGATCGAAAATCGGATAACTCGTCAGTTCATACCAACAATCTTGTTTGGGATTGTAATAAGTACATTGATAGCGTTCACTGGTTTTGAATGTTTTCAGACAAGGGCAAAAAGAACAGGGTTCGGAAATTCCAACGATTGTCTCGTAACAAGTATATTTATTGGGAACAAGTTCCGGCAACCAGTTCTGAATCACTTTGTTCATGCGGCGAACCACCAGATTTTCGTCAACCACCATAATTCCGTCTTGAATATTTTCAAAGAAAGTTTTAAGTATCCATTGATTTTCTTGTACATTAAGAGTTTGTGAAGTGTCTATTTTATCGAAAACAATTCCGATTGCTCCTTGAATAACACCGTCGTCTGTTTGTTCGGGAAACATTCGTAATTCAATACATTGACCGTAATTCCATTCTGAAACGACAGTAGTTTCGCCGAGCAAGGCTTGTTTTGCCGCCGCTAAAATTCCATGAATACCTTGAAATATTTCATAAAACGAAGTACCAACCGCTAAATCCGCCCGATCTAAAAACCGGAGAATAACATTGCCCTTGTAAAACGTAAAATGACCGTTGTAATCAATGTGGAACACATCAGTATTGTCTGCACTTGATAAAGAACGAAGCAATTTTTCCGAAATCATTTGAAGCAATATATCCGCAAAAAATTTATTAAAAACAATGTTTTTAGAAGTTTTCTAATATTAAATAACATTTTAATTCCAATTAAGAATTTCCTCTGTGTTTTCTGCGTCTTTTGTGGTTAATAAAATAAATTTGTGGTCTTTAGAAGTTCCCATAATAATATATTTCCAATGGAATACAATAGCCAAAATGACCATCTATTTTATTTTTATCACAGATTACACAGAAAAGAATGATTAGACTGATTGTACCGGTTGATATTGTTTCTGATTTCCGTCCGTAAATTTTCGCCCGTAAACAGATTAAAAAAAAGCCGGAAAATATATTATTTTCCGGCATTAGCGTGATTTCCATTAAAAAACGGCAATCTAAATTTTCAAGTTATTGTTTAGGCAATTAACTTGCCAAACGATTTGCATTTTTCGGAGTCCTCATCGGACGGGGCTTCATTGACGATCAACGATTCGGCGATAAGCACGGCACCGGCTTTTTTCATTCGGTCTGCCCAATCGCGCATCCATTGCCCATCGCCCCAACCGTAGGAACCGAACAAGGCGAGTTTTTTACCGTTTACTTTATCTTCAATAGAACTGATAAACGGTTCAAATTCGCTGTCTTCCAACTCTTCGCTTCCCATAGAAGGACAACCAAGAAACGCAACATCAACATCGGTTACATCGGCAACATTGGCTTTGGCAACTTCTTTGAGAACAACTTCGGCACCTGTTGAGGCTGCTCCTTCTTGAATTAATTTTGCCATTGTTTCGGTGTTACCGGTTCCTGACCAATACACGATAGAAACTTTCATTGTGAAATTCCTTTCTTTTGTGTTAAAAACAGAGTTTGCTGTACAAAACTTCGTTTTATTCTAGTAAAAAAAAGAAACCTGTCAAGTGTTACTGAATAGTTAATAGTTAGTAGTGAATAGTTAATAGTTGCGCAATGCGGAATTATTGGTCTGAACTATGATTTATGTGATTTTATGTTAATGAGGTAATGAGGTTGGTTTTTTATATCTCTTTTACTACTGAGGTTATTTTGTTAGGAAAATTAGGTGGAAATGAAGTTTGGCGCAAGCGAGATTCTACATTATGGGAACTTCTAAAAACCACAAATATATTTTTATTAACCACAGAGAACACAGAGTTCACCGTGAGGTATTTATAAAAAATTATTTTAGATCAAAGGTCAATGATAATATTAGTGAACTTCTAAAAACATTGTTTTTAAAAAATCACATCCTTAAAAATAAGGACTGGTAAATATATTTTTTTTGTCTAAAAACTAGATTTTTAGGATTTCCCTTTATTATTTCCAATTAGAAATAAAATTAAAACTTCTTCTCTGTGAACTCTGTGTTCTCTGTGGTTTTAAAAAGTAAATTTGAGTTTTTAGAGTATCTATACGGAATTTGTTGGCAAGGACTCAAGAAAATTTCGTAACAATCTTTTGCCGATAATGGTCATAATACTTTCAGGATGAAACTGAATTCCCTCAAGTGGAAATTCTTTGTGACGAACACCCATAATTTCGTGATCGTCTTCCGATTCCGCCGTAATAACAAATTCTTTGGGAAATGTTTCGCGTTTGGCAACAAGCGAATGATAACGCATTGCTTCAAACGGTCCGGTAATTCCTTTGAACACCCCCAAACCATCACTGATAATTCGTGACGTTTTACCGTGCATGATTTTTTTCGCACGAATAATATCGCCGCCGAATGCCTGAACGATACTTTGATGACCAAGACAAACTCCAAGAATCGGAATAGTTCCGGCGAATGTTTTAATAACATCAAGCGAAATCCCCGCCTCATCAGGATTACCAGGTCCCGGCGAAATAACAATACCGTCAGGATGAAGTTCCCTAATTTCCGCAACACTAATTTTGTCGTTGCGAAAAATACGAACATCACCGCCTAACATCCGTAAATATTGTACCAAATTAAACGTAAACGAATCGTAATTATCAATCATTAAAATCATGGGATTTTTCATATTATCTAAAAAAGGTTGCCGCAACATTTTCTGAAGCGTAATTGAAATTTTTAGTAACGATTTTTTTTGTGTATCAATTTTTTTTGAAATAAAAACAATTATTATTTCATAATTTATTGAGGAAATTGACGGTTTGGGCGTTCTTTTTTGAACCGTTCAGGAACACCGTCGCCAGGACGCCAAACATTGGGACTAATATCCCATTGTTTGTTCTTTTCACGTTCCAGCCGTTGTTTGTTCATTTTGTCGAGTAATGAAACTACAAAATCCGGTTTATTGTTAATTATTTCTTGCATTTTATCCAACTGTTCATCCGTCAAGACATTCATCAACCGCATTTTGAGAGTTGATGTGAACTTCTGAGCCAATTTGATTTTTTCTTCAACCTTCTTTTGAAATTTTTCATTTTTCCCTGCTTTTTCGGTAGCGTCCCACATCTTGTTACGAAATTCTTCGTCCGATAAACCTGAAACATTTTCGCTAAGCGATTTTGTCAACAAATCGGCTGTTTCCTGAAACTGTTCTCTTCTCAGTTTCATAAATTCATCGAGAAGTGCTTCAAATTCCGCATTCATATTTTCTTTGACGGTTTCCATTTGCTTTCGTTGTTCGTCACTCAATCCGAGTATTTCAAACATGGAAGGCATTGGCAATCCCATTTCCGGCATCAACTGGATTTTTGCTTCCTGAAGAATTTTCCATTGTTCTTGTGTGAAGGTTGCTTCAATTTCTTCATCCATGTATTTACACGGTAAATCAAAAAACGCCTCGTGTGCTGCGATAAATTTTTTTTGCTGTTCTTCGGTGGCATGTTTGAAGTCAGGATCGTTTGGTAATTTTGTCATTTCAGCGGCGGCATAAAGTAACAAAAATTCAGGGTCTTTCGCTTCAATTTTTTTGAGCATCAGATCACGGGCAAGTTCATTCTCTTTGTAAAGAAACGTCAACCGGTTATGCTGTTCTTCGGTGAGTTTTAGTGCTTCATCACCTCCGGTATTCACAATGATACGTGCAACCGTCCAGTTACCGCCGCCATTCCAGAGACGACGATAAAGCGGTCTTTCTTGGGCTTCCTGATAGAGCAACCATCTGGGAGACTGCATTTCCTTAATGAAATTTTCTATTCCTTGTCCCCAAAGAATATCTGATAAACAGAACAAAAATAAACAGGTAAAAATGAAACGTTTCATAAATTTCCCCTTTTTTGATAAAATAATTGTTAATTGATCTAAAATTTTTGCAACTAATATTTTATTAATTGTTTCGTTTGTTGGCGGTTACTAGAGATGTTACAAAATCAGCGACATCTTGTTTAGCGGTATTGGGATGTTCTTCAATGATTCGCTGAAACGCACTGCCAATAATCACTCCGTCAGCAATATTTCCAGCCGTGCGAACATCTTCCGGTGTTGAAATTCCGAAACCGACGCAAAGCGGAACCTTTGTTTCACACCGCATTTCAGCAATCTCCCGCTCAAGACTATTCCAATCTATTTTGTTACTGTTACCGCCGGTAACTCCACGCCGCGAAACAATATAAACAAAACCATCCGAACAACGAAGAATTTCGTTACGGCGTATCGTGTCCGTTGTCGGAGCAACCAACCGGATAAAATGAAAATGATTTGCCGTATTGGTTTGACAGGAGTTTGGATGATTTTGTTCTGGAACATATCGTGTGATTTCATCGGAATTTTCGCTGGGCAGATCAACACATAATACTCCATCCGCACCGGCATTAATAGATTCACGAACAAAAATTTCCGTTCCCATTGCAAAAATCGGATTAAAGTACGAAAAAAGAATAATCGGTAATTCGTGTTTTTGCCGAAGTTTCCGCACAAAATTAATTCCGTGACGCAAAGTCATTCCGGCTTTAAGAGCGCGGTTTGATGCGTGTTGAATTACGGGACCGTCCGCTGTCGGGTCGGAAAATGGAATACCAAGTTCCAAAACATCCAGACCGGCAACACACGCCGCATCAATAATTTCAAACGACCGCTCCATATCAGGATCGCCAGCCGTAATATAACCAATCAATGCGGCTCTGTTTTCGTTGCGCATTTTTTCAAAAGTTTGTGTTAATCGAGACATTGTTACCTTTCTGTTTTTGTTTGGTTAAATTCAATTTTACCTCAATACATTAAATAATCATTTACAAAAAAACATAGAATTAAATAGTTGCAAAAATTAGACACCCACAATGGTAATTGTTTTTCCGTTTACGGTTTCTTTTTTCGTATAAATTTTATCGTTCCATTCGACATCAGGACGACGATCAAATACGACAAGCCAACCTTCACGGCAACCAAAAATATCCATATAACGAGCGGTTTGTTCAAGTCCTT
>JAISNF010000481.1 GCA_031276415.1 Planctomycetaceae bacterium | reverse complement strand
TTAACCACAGAGAACACAGAGTTCACAGAGAAGAAGAATTTAATTTTATAAAGTTATTTTAGATCAAAAGTCAACTATTAAATAACGTTTTGATTCCAATTAAAAATTTCCTCTGTGTTTTCAGTGTCCTCTGTGGTTAACAAAAAATAAATTTGTGGTTTTTAGAAGTTTCCTTAAAGATAATAAATGAAATGCCTATTTTAGTCAATAGTTCGTAGTGAATAGTTCGCAAGCGGAATTATGTGTCTTGAATTTCATTCGTAAATAAATTAAATTAGTCTCCTATGATCAGGATTGAGCATAATCCTTTAACTGTTTAACTAACTTTAACTAACTCATTTTTTTAGGAGATTAACGATGCGAATTTGTTTTTTTGTTTTTACAAATTTTATTGTTTCGGTTTTTTCGGCGTTTGTGTTTGCAGAGGAATTGCCGGTTTTTGTTGAGGCGGAATCGTTTGCAGATAAAGGCGGTTGGGTTGTCGATCAGCAATATATGGATGTAATGGGTTCGCCCGTCCTTTTGGCTCACGGAATGGGTGAACCGGTTGCCAACGCCGTAACTGAAATCGTCTTTCCCAAAACAGGAACTTACCGTGTTTTCGTCCGCACACGAAATTGGGTTGCGCCTTGGACACCGGAATATGCGCCCGGAAAATTCCAAATAAGTGTGAATGATCAAAAATTACAAACCGTTTTCGGAACAGAAGGCAATCCGTGGCATTGGCAAAACGGCGGAACCGTTCATATCAAAAACGAAAAAGTTAAAATAACGTTGCACGATTTAACCGGTTTCGACGGACGATTGGACGCTATTCTTTTCACCAATAACGAAAATTATGTGCCGCCGGAAGATGTTCGGGAAATTGATAAAATCCGCCGTAAAACATTAGGATTAGCCGCTTCACCATTGGAGGCTCCGCCGGCAAAAGAAAGTCCCTTTGATTTGGTTGTTGTCGGCGGCGGTATTGCCGGAATTTGTTCCGCTATTTCCGCTGCAAGACTTGATTGCAAAGTTGCACTCATTCAAAATCGTCCGACTGTCGGCGGTAATAATAGTTCCGAAGTTCGTGTTCATCTTCAAGGACGAATGGGACATCCGCCTTATCCCAATCTTGGCAACCTCGTCCACGAACTCGATCCGCAACACGAAGGAAACGCCCAACCCGGTGAATATTATAAGGATGAGAAAAAACTCAACGCAATTAAAGCCGAAAAAAATATTACCCTTTATCTGAATACTCATGTTATCGCAACAGAAACGGTGAAGTCTGCGGACGGTTCAATTGAAATTAAATCTGTGATTGGTAAAAATATTGAAACCGGAATTGAAACGAAATTTGCCGGTAAACTTTTTGCGGATTGCAGCGGTGACGGGAATCTTGGTTTTCTTGCCGGTGCCGAATGGCGAATGGGACGTGAATCAAAAGCCGAAACACGCGAAACACTTGCGCCGGAACAACCCGATAAAATGACAATGGGTGCGTCTGTTCAATGGTATTCCGTAACGGCTAAAGATGCCGACGGAAAACCGGTTAAGACGGAATTTCCGCCGCTTCCTTGGGCGCATCAGTTTACACACGAAAGCGCACAGCCAATGGTTCAAGGCGATTGGGATTGGGAAACGGGTTTGAATTACGATCAGGTTTGGGATGTTGAACGGATTCGCGATAACGGACTTCGTGCCGCTTACGGACATTGGGCGTACATGAAAAATCAAAGCGAACCAAAATGGCGCGAAAAAGCAGAAACCCGAAAACTCGGATGGGTCGCCTTCATCGCCGGAAAACGTGAATCACGCCGTTTGATGGGTGATGTGATTCTTCAAGAACAAGATATTGTTCAACGTGAACTTTGGTCTGACGCCAGTTTTGTAACTACATGGACAATCGATTTGCATTATCCTGAAACAAAAAATGAAAAATATTTTTCCAATGAAGCGTTCCGAACTATTGCCAAACACAAAGGTATTCAACCTTATGCGATTCCGTACCGGACGCTTTACTCAAAAAATGTTTCCAATCTTTTTATGGCGGGGCGATGTATTAGTGTTACGCATGTTGCGCTCGGAACAATCCGTGTTATGCGAACCGGCGGTATGATGGGCGAAGTTGTCGGAATGGCGGCGTCTATTGCAACAAAAAATAAGACAACACCGCGCGGTGTGTACGAAAAATACTTGCCCGAACTGAAACAACTCATGGAAAAAGGAGTTGCTCCGGCACCGGAACAGTATTGGCATTCGGCGCAACCGAAGCCGTCCGGTAAAACGAATCAAAAATTAACTCCGCCTTCATGGTTGTCCAAAGCCGGAAAAAATCTTACCCGTAACGCAAAAATTACCGTTTCAAGTCTTTACCGAAACGCAAATTATCCCGCAACAAATATCAATGACGGTAACATCAATATTAACGACAACGCCGGACGTTGGGTTAGTGATGAATGCGGTGATTTGCTTTCGGAACCGCATTGGGTTGAGTTGACATTTCCGCAACCGGTTGAAATCAATGCGTTACGTTTAATTTCCGGTCAGTCCGGCGGCACAACACCGATTCAGGATTTTGTTCTTCAATATCGTAACGGTTCAACCTGGACAAATATTGGCGGAACAAAAACAGAATCCAATAATGTTCCTGATATTAGCAAACGTTTTCCAACGGTAAAGAGTTCGGAGTTTCGGCTTGTAATTACCGCAACGCCCGGAAATTTAGCCCGAATCTGGGAACTAGAACTGTACAAAATAGAATAATTCATAGGAAAGTTTCTAAAAATCACAAATTTTATTAACCACATTATTTAACCACAGAGAACACAGAGTTCACAGAAAAAAACGTCCGCAGATTACGCAGATGATTTTTTAAATACAAAATTTGTCCGCAGATTACGCAGATAAGCGCAGATTGTCTTTTGAAAATACGAAACAACAAAATAGACAAACAATTTTTTTTGTTTTCTATTTTAAAAATCATCTGCGTAATCTGCGGACAATTTTAAAAAACAATCTGCGATAATCTGCGTAATCTGCGGACTCTTTTCTTTTCTCTGTAGTTAATAAAAATAAATTTGTGGTTTTTAGAAGTTCCCTACAAACGATTACAAAAAATTTTGAGTATTGTTGTTCTGTTTGCAATTCTTTTGTTGGTTGTGTTAATTTTGACGAAGGAAATTTTGTTGAAACTTCTGTAAAATCAGAAAATTTAACGCAACTTCACTTTACCATAACCTATGGTATATCAGTAAAAACGCACAAAATCATGGGCGTTGTTCTTTTTTGCTTTGAACTGGTTAAATAAAAAAAACGGTAATTTGACAATGATCGCTCGGCAATGACCACTTATCCGACCAATCAGGTTTTGATTTGGAGCCTGCTTTTTGTGGGTTTGGGATTGTGCTGCGCCGTCGGTTGTCAGTCGTTACCGCGAAGCGGTTTTGATCCGAAAGGTGAACGCTTGTTTGAATCTTGTCCGTTGGAAGGAATTTTGCCGTTGAATCGCGATTTATTGGGACGCCGAAAAGAACCGCAAGTCTCAACAACTCCCTTGACCGCAACACCGGTTCCGCCGCTTGTTAATTCCGGTAATTCCAATAATTCCGGCGCAACTGTTTTTCCCAACACCAATACTGCAACACCAACAACTCAATTGCCCGGTCAATTCGGTGCGGTACAATCGGGAACTGCTTCCGGTATTGCCGGAATTTCGCCGTATTCATCCACCGCCACAGCCGTAAATCCCGCTGCACGGGGCATCAATACGGCAATTATTGCCTCGCCGGATGTTGTACTCAAACCTGTTTTTGAAGAAACCGGCGGTTACGCATTGCCGACGGTTCCTATCGAAGGACCGGCAATTTTAATGACTCCGCGAGAACAAATTGCTCCTATTGGCAGTGAAGTTGTTTTGATTTCCAGTTATCTCGGCAGTAAAGATCGCCTGATTACAAACGAAAAAATCGAATGGACGCTCGAAGGTGTCGGCGCAATTCAAAAATTTGACGGCGGTTCTATTTGTGATCCGTTGCATTTTGATTATGTTCTCGCTAAAAAAATCACCGACCGTTACGCTGTTACGAAAACAAGTCAACTTTACCAGACTCTTGATCGGGGAACACCGGAAACCAAAGATGATCTTCATCTTCTCAAGGGTCAATCGTGGATTTCCGTCAATTCCATGCGTGAAGGAACAACGTATGTAACGGCGTTTGCTCCGTCATTGAAGGATTGGTCGAAACGGAATGATGTTGGAATTATTCACTGGGTTGATGCCCAATGGGTTTTGCCGCGTCTTTCGGTTGCGCCGGTTGGAGACAGCCGAATATTGACAACAACCGTGTTAAGACGCACGAATGCCCAACCGCGAAACGGTTGGATAGTACGTTACGAAATTTTGAACGGTCCGCCTGCAGGATTGGGGCAATCATCGGTACAAATTGAGGAAAAAACAACCGACTTATTTGGTCAGGCGTCGGTGATTCTCTCTCCGCGTGAAAACCGCGCCGGAACAAACACCATTTCGATTCAAATTATTCGTCCGGCAGGTGTTGATGGTTCAGATCGCCGTATTACTGTTGGCAGTGAAACTATTCGGCAAACATGGTCTGGAAATACCGGTGTTCGAATTGCATTAACCGGTCCGGCACCGGAAAAAGTAATCAAACGCGGCGATGATATTCCGTACACAATTACGCTGACAAACACAACATCGCATCTTGGAAAAGGTGTTGTTGTGTTTGAAGTTCCGGCTTTGGCATCGTTTACGGGCAGCCAACCAACACCAACACGAACTGAAGGTTCCTCCGTTTTCTGGAATGTTGAAATCCAACCCAAAGCAACTGCAACAATCCAATCTACACTTCGTGCCGACACAATCGGCAGCATTTATCCTGTAGCAACATTTTATCCGCAAGGAATTTCACCGGAAACACGTTCACCGATAACCGGAACATCTGTTCCATTATCGCCGGTTGATCCTTCAATGCAGCCGCCGACTTTGCCCAATACTTCAACTTTACCAACAACAACCGGATTGATAAATTCCGGGCAACCATCGTCCGGCGGCGCAACAGTTTATCATCAGACACATCAATCCGGTGTGATTCTGAAAATTGAGCCGTCACCTAACAAGAAAATTGAATTAGGAAAACCGTTGGAATTTTCTTTTATTGTTGAAAACAGGAGTTCGGCGGAAATCAAAAATGCACAGTTACGAATTGACATTCCGCCCGAATACCGAAACTTCGTATCAGACGGAGCCGCTTATCCTTCTGAAGACGGCAAAGCGTGGCATAGTTTTCAGAAGGATTACGTGTATATTGATGTTCCGTCAATTCCGGTAGGAAGACTTGCTTATGTTAGTACCAAATTCCCCAATCTTCCGCCGCAAGGTCACAAAATTGTCGGAACACTTTTTATCAATAACCAAAAATCCGACCAAATAACACGAATCATTAAACCGTAGGGAACTTCTAAAAATTTTATTAACCACAGAGAACACAGAGATAGGAAGTTATTCTGATCAACGTATATTGATTATGATATTTTTTGTAAATGATATTAAAAGTTAAGTAAAAAACATATTCAAAAAAGTCTCTTAAAAAATTTCCTCTGTGCTTTCTGTGGCCACTGTGGTTGATAAAAATAAATTTGTGGTTTTCAGATATTTCTTTTTGTTTTTAATATTTGAAAAAGTTCGGCAATTCGTGTTTCAAGAAGTTGGCGAAGTTCTTCTTCTTTCAAATCTTTAAATTCAGAGTAAGGTATCGGTTTGCCGTAAATCACCCGAATCTTGCCCCACAATCGCGGGAATTTTTTTGTACGCGACCAAGCCTCATAACAACCAGTCAACGCCGTTGGTAAAATTGTTGCCTTACTTCGCTGAGCAAGAATAAGCGAACCCGGCAAAAACGGCGCAATTTCGCCTTCCCAAGTCCGTGCACCTTCTGGAAATACAAGAACCATTTCGCCGTTGCGCAATCGTTTGAGTGATTCTTTGATACCTTCAAAACCAATTCCTTCCGTCTCCAACGGAATCGCATCCAGCATATCAATCAACCAAGCCAAGAATTTAAGCCGGAATAATGATTTTCGCGCCAAAAAATTAAGTTGCCGCCGCAATCCGGCAGCAATTAACGGCGGATCAAAATACGATTGATGATTCGAAACAACAACAACGCCGCCATCATTCGGCATGTTGTTTCGACCATAAAACCGAACACCGTAAAAAATCATAAAAAATAAATTAACCGGCGTCCGTACCAAATAATAAAAGAATCGCTTCTGCCATGAAATTTTTCGCCCCAATAACGGACGTTTGCTTTGTGAATTTGTATTTTCCATGAATTTATCAAACAGGTTTTCTAAATTTGTTGACAATAGGGAGTTTCTAAAAACCACAAATTTATTTTTATTAACAACAGTGAATAGTTGAGAGTGGAGAGTTTCGCAATGCGGAATTATTGCCAAAATGTTTGTAATTCCGCTTGCAAACTATTAACTATTCACTATTAACTATTAACTTTCCTTCTCTGTGGTTAATAAAAACTAATTGAATTTTCCCCAAGTTATAGCAGAATATCGTTTTATCGTCAAATTTTATCAGATCGGAACAACCGTTCAGACCGTCATTATACTACCTATGAAAAAGGAAATATCGTCAAATCCGCTACCTTAAACAATTCTATCATAATGATTAAGACGATTCTTAGAAATAATCAAAAATTAACTTTCTATTTTAATTTATCCTCTGAATGTGATTACTGAGGAAATTTCAAATGAAAAAGAAATTACAAAAATCGGTTCAACAAAAATGTTCGATTGGGATTATTGGAGTTCTTGCTTTGGGAATTGGCTTGGGTTCACCAATGCTGTTGCAAGGAGCGGAACGATCAACCCCAAAAGTTCCGAACATTCGTCATGAATTAGTTCCCCATGTTGTTTTGCCGGAAACGATTCAATACGATAAAATTGCGAAAAATCTAAATTCTTTGCCCGGACTGAGTAAGGCAGGAGATTACGGAATGGTTTCACCGTATGTTGCGACCTATTTACCGTTTCCGTCTTACCAGATTCCTTATTCCGCAGAGATGAAAACGGTAAACCAATCTGTTTATCCGGTTTCGCCCAAAAGATTACCGCTTCCGGCTAAAAAAACGGTTGACGAACCGGTTGACAAGGATTCGGTTATTCCAGAAAAACCGGAACTGGAATCGAAACCGGAATCAGATTCGAAATTGGCTTCGGAATCAGCATCGGAATTGGAATTAACAACGGCGGAAAAGGAATCTTCCTTTGGTGACACGGATGTTGCCCCGATTCTTTTGGCTTCCAATTCGGAAAGTGTTGTTCAGGCAGTTCCGCTTAGTTCGTGGAATAATGCGGTAACACAGACCGGAATTTTTTGTGCTAAACCGCCCAAACCGCCGGTTGCATGGTCATTTACGTCCCCGATTTTCAAAGCGGCGGCAGTACCGATTGGTGCAGGAAATAACGGATATGGCGGTTTCATTAATCAATACGGTTGTCGGGGTGCCGGATCGCAAATTGGTTTCCAACCTGTACCCGGAGTTCCGGGTGCTGAAAACGGAGTTCCTGCTCCTTATCCGCCGCCTTATTCGCCACTGTCGCCAATGGGACAAGGTATTAACAATGGAGTCCAAACGCAGATATTACCGAATGGTATGGTGTTATTGACGGTGCCGCCGGATCACAGTCGTTGTGGTCTTTTCCGGTGTCAAGGGCACAATCCGCGAATGATACTTCTTCCGCCTATGCCTAATGCGGGCGTACCTGCCGGAATCCAACAACCGCCTCAAATGGTTCCGACACCTTCGGGAGCAATGATATTGCCTTCCGGTTATGCACCGATGCAAGCCCAATATCCGTTTCCTAATCCCAACCAATTTCCGGTTATGCAACCGCAAATAATACCGGTAACTGCAATGACACCTTATGGTCTTGCTGTTGTTGGTTATCAACAGAATTATCAGCAAAATTTCCCACAGAATTTCCCGCAAAATTACCAACAGGTTCAGGCTGTTAATAATCCATTAGGTAATACGGGAATGTATGGAATGGGAATGGGAATGATTTCAGCGCAACAATTACAGGCGTTGCAAACTGCTCAGCAGTCGTCCGGTGTTCAGCAACAATTACAACAGTCCGCCGGAGAACAGGACGAAACCGATGGCGAACTCAAAACGCCGTTGCCGATTAATTCTCAGACAAACCAACAGCCAACCGATATTGCCTCAACATTATCGACATTGAATGGTTTGGCAAATTCCTATGCTGATCCTTATTCGTTGTACGCGCAGCAATTTGGAGCGATAAACCAGAATGGGATGCAGAATAACATGGGGAATACTGCCAATCTTATGGCAACACCGCCGATCATGTTTTTCCCGCCGCAGGCTAATTATAATTACGTAAACAGTGCCGGTAATACGGGTAATCCTTATTCCGGTGTTTATATGACGCCGTATGGAATGATGGCGATGCCATCAATGTCTCCATCAATGTTTCCGCCGATGGGTGGTTACGGTAATGGTTTTATGCCGGTTGGAATGCAGGCGAATGTGCCGGGTTTTCCCGGATTTCCGATGCAAAATGTCGGTATGAATCAGGGGGGATTAAGTTTTTCGGATGTTGTTCAATTGGTTATGTTGTTGAATAATAACAACCAAAGGCATCGTCCACGTTTATTTGAACGACTTGCGGAGCGGCGTGCTATTCGGCGTGAGCGGCGTACACAAAGTAGTGATCCGTTGAATCAGTTAATGCAGATGTGGACAACACCGTACATGTCGCCGACAGATTCTATTGTTCGGATGCCTTCTCGCAACGCTTATCCTTACGGTTATTTTGGTGCGCAAGGTGCTCAGCAAGACACTGCTAATTATGGCGGTTATTACAATCTTTACATGGGCAATACCAGTTATCCGGGGCTTTATTAATGTAAGATTATTAATTTGAGGTTCGTAACAATTTTCAGTGAATTGCTAATCAACCATTGTGACATTTCAAAGAAATGCCGCAATGGTTGATTTGGTTTTACAGCGAAGAGTTTCGCAATACGGAATTATTGTTGTCTGAACTGTGATTTGTATGATTTATGTGATTAGTATGATTAAATAAATCATATAAGGGAACTTCTAAAAACCACAAATTTATTTTTATTAACCGCCGAGAACACAGAGTTCACAGAAAAAAAAAATTTTTTTATGTAATAATATTTCAGGCGAAACATTGGGTTTTAATCAATTTTGCCGAATCATAAACAATTTCAAACCATCAGGTAAAGAACAAAAAATAACAATCAATATCGGTAATGGAATCCAATACCCAATGTTTTATTCTCAACGAGTGGAAAAATCGTCAAACCTTTAGGTAAGGGTTTACATCCATCCGTTTCGGAAATGGCTCTGACCGATAAATAGGAAAGATACCAACCTAAGAGCACTTGTGAAATATAATGAGCATCATCATTGATACGACTCCAAGCGGGAAATGTGGACAATACATAAAAAGTACCTTTTGCCCAAGGATTATCTGTCATGTGAGCCGCTGTAATAAACGGTGTGGCTCCAATAAAAGCATGACCGCTCATTCCATGAGTTTCTTGAAATGGTTTCCAACGAGAAGAACCGGAACCAGGACGACCACCGCCCAAAACATATTGTCCAATTAAAAGTGCCGGTGCTCCGATAGCGTAACCTCTAGCAGTTCGCGAAAAGAATTCACCCATTGTATTACTATTTCCTGACTGCTCTTGACACCAACGATATACTAATGCCGAAGTGACCGTAATCGGAATAAAATATATTCCTTCACCAAAAATCTTACTTGTAACGGAAAAATCGTTTGTATAAGAGGAGCGGACATTTCCTTGATACCAACGCTGGAAATTACGGTCTAATTTGCTGTTAGCGAGAATTGCTGATCCTGCCAAAACAATTCCGAAATTCATCACATTATCACGATCATAAAGATTTTTCATGTCCGACAAGAGGCGTTTTTGTGTTCCTCTTGCAACCTGCCGAAATGTTGTCAGGCAATTGGATCTGTCATTTCGGCGAAATAAATGTAAAAAATAACACTTATCCTGCAAACCACTGTAACATCCTTTTTTTCGTGAAACACTTTGCCCAAGATCATTGATATTGTTGGCATGGTTCCATGAAGCGTCAAACGACGAACATTGAAAGCCTGTTTTAATTGGGATTTGTTCCGCCAAAGTAAAATCAAAGAACCGATCAGTTAGTTCCGGTATTTCCGGTTTCGATTCAAATCGGGGATATGAGAAGAGAAAGTTAGGGAAAAATAAAAAACTAAGCGAAGTTCGTTTTTGGGGCAGTTTGGATAAAAACACGTTTGCTGATTGCCATGCATTGAGTTGTTGTGCTTTTACTGTTCTCCCATATCCGATTGCGATAAAGATTGTACAAAGAACGATGAAATAAAGCCGGAAAAACGAACACTTTTTGCAATTCGTTCTTATCCTTTCATTCCATTTAGCCCCCCCCCCCCGTAATTTTCCATTTTAACATTGGACATTTCATTTGATTTTTTCTTGGTTTTGAAATAGTCATACTAATGATTGGTAGTTTATACAATGTTGCTGGTAAGGCAACAAAAATGTTTTTATTGACAGATACAGTTTACCCATATTTACATTTTTATATTTACAGAATATGTCCCTATGATGAAGCAACTATACCTAATACCTACTTATCGTTTTACGAAACAAATGAGTTTAATATTTTTTATCGAAACAGTCAAGAGGTAATATTTTTCCGCAAACATTGGTTGGCGTACTTGCCGATTTTGACCTTGTTTTCGGACGGAAATCAAATTAACATCAACCGTTGTAACCCTTCAGCGAAACGGTTGCCTACCTACAAATTCAAGAGGTTGTTGTTGATGTACTCTCTTGCTACTGAGGTTGTTTTGTTGGGGAAAATTAGGTGAAAATGAGGTTTTTAAAATACAGAATTAAATCAATAGGTAACTTCTAATAACTGGTTTTTTTTATTAACCACAGAGGACACAGAGTTCACAGAGGGAATTTTTATTTCTCAATCTTAACCCCGCAAGGGGTGTGAGGTGCATAACCGTAGG
>JAISNF010000427.1 GCA_031276415.1 Planctomycetaceae bacterium | reverse complement strand
AAATTGCCGAATTGTGGACGCATCGCTTAGTACGCGTCTAAATAATCTTCGAAAAAAATAACGTCAACTTTTATAGATTAAGAAGACGGCAAACAAATAATCAACCATTAGTAAAAAATAAAAAATTTACATTACAATAAATAAATAAAAAAATTTATAATAAAAATTCGTGATTATTGTAATAATAATTGCAAGCCATTTGGATACACCAAATGACAATTTAAAAGCACTTGAGTGTATCAATTTCGCTTGCACTTGACCCGACTGAATACTATTATTAGAGGTGCCCAAAAAGTAGCCAATGTTTCGCCGAAGGGCTTTCACCCACCATTGATTGGCGTACTCGCCGACAGTGTCCCTGTTGTCGGACGGAAATTGAGGCAACATTAACCGATGCAACATTTACGGTGAAACGTTGCCTACCTTGTATTTTGGCAAACTGTATTGTTTACGGGTTGAGTGATTGAGCGACATCGGTTCGGTAGGCAACCACCGCCGGAAGGTAACCAACAAGTGAGGCTAACAAAATTAAACCCGGAATAAGAATCAGTTCCGCAAATTGAAAATGCCACGGATTCACAATAACCATCACCGCTTGAGCAATAATCGGTCCCACTCCGGCAATAAGACCATGACCAATCACCATCCCAATCAAACCACCACCAAGTGAAAGCAATATCGATTCAAGCAGAATAATCGACATGACCGTTCCCCGTTTTGCCCCCAACGCCCGCATAATCGCAATCTCCTGACGACGTTCATTCATCGAATTGTAAATACTAACCATCATGCCAATCGCCGCAACAATAATAACCATAATCGCAAATATAATTAACACCGTCTGAATACGCCCCACAATCATTTCAAAAAGCCGCGTAATTTCATACGTTGGTTTGGCAACCTGCACGTCAAGATCAGCAACAAGACGATTAGCAAGAGACATCGTAACCGGATCAAATTTTTGCGCAGTTAAACGGTCAATCTGAACCTTTTCCATACCGCTAATTGAATCTTTGATAATTGTCGGAGCAACCTCTTTAACTTTCGTCAAAACCAAAATTGCCGAAATCCGGCGATCCGCACGTTTTGTTGTTTTTGGCTCGTTTTTTTGTTCGCTTTTGGATTCGGTTTGGGGTTCGTTTTTTTGTTCGGTTCCGGCTGTTGTGGCGGTTGTTGTTGCAGTTGTTTCTGGAAAAGTTGCCTCATCACTAATACCGCGATCTGTTGATTTTCGGGTTAAAACTTTATCGATTGCGGTTCTATCGGCGTGGTCATTCATAATGAAGAACCCTTCGAGATTGACAAAAAACGCCTGATCATTTGGGGTTCCGGTTGGGTCGAGAATACCGACAACCGTAAACATGTCCGGTTCGGGAAATTCCTTTGACGGAACATGTTTTGAAATGGTTGCTTTGAACTTATCGCCAACATGGAGTTTTGCTTTTTGTGCGGCGGCATAACCAAGAACCGCTTCAAAATCGCCGCCGGCATCCATATTTTTACCGTGCCGGAAAGAATAACTGTATCGATCCAAATAACGTAATTCGGTAAAAAACTTTGGAGATGTAGCGATAACAGGCATTCCGAATATGTGATCTCCCAGAGCGATAGGGATTGCGGTTTCGACTTCCGGCGAATAGGGTCCGGTTTCGAGTTGGCGGAAATAATCGTAAGGGATGGTGTCGCTCAAATAACCCGAATAGAACACCGCCCCAAGAACAAGGTCCAATGGTGAACCTTTGGGCTGTCCGATTACCATATCGTAACCTTGAGCACTGCGCATAAAAGTTTGATTTAAGACACCGTAAATAACGATGACCGCAACAACCAACGCAACACCAAGTCCCATTGAAAACGCCGTTAAACCGGACGCCAATGACCGATGTTGAATACTACGCCAAGCAATTTTCCAAAGCGGCATTGTTTGTAGTTAATAGTTAGTAGTGAATAGTGAAATAACAATGGTTTGTAATGATTTATCAGGAATCTCCAAAACCTGCAACCATTCATTAAACCATTGAAGAATAACCGAATTTATTCAATTGGCGGCAATATCATAGCAATAAAGAAATCCCGCATGGCGAAGATATAATCTTTTATCGCAAATCACCGGATGCGCCCAGAATAATCCCGCCCCCTCTTCCGCAAGTACAAATCGACTGACTTCTTCGTATTTTTCAGAATTGGGTTTGACAATCGCAACGGTTCCGTCTTTCTCCGAAAAACAGTACAATAACCCGTCCGCATAAGCAATAGACCCCTGACCAACACCGCGATCTTCCCACGCAATAGAACCGTCCTCCAATTTCAAACATATCCAAATCCCTTTTTTATAACGATGCGCCGAGCCGTAAACATAACCGTCCTTGACAATAATACCGCCATGTTGATTATCAAACTTTTTTTCAGACCAAATTTCTTTGAGCGACATTTTACCGTCGCTTGTTGTTAATTGAAGCAAAACGGATCCTTTATTGTAACCGGATGAAAGAAAGATTTTACCGTCCCAATAATACGGTGTTGTTGCCATAATATCGAATTGTGTTTCGTGCGGATGAAAGAACAATTTTTCGCCGTTATCCGCCCGAATTCCAAACAATCCTTTTTGATTCATGTTGGCATAAACACGCACGCCGTTGTGTTCAAAAATAGTCATCGTGGCATAATTACCGATTTCTTTATTGGCGGGAGTTTCCCAAATGGTTTTGCCGGTCATTTTGTCCAACGCCACCGCCGACGCTTTAACTCCGCCGGGCCAACAAATCACTTTATTATCATCCACAATAACCGATTCGGCAAAAGCCCATGTCGGAAGTTGGGCAACATAATCTTCCTGAATATTTCTGTCCCAGATTTTCTGACCTGTAACAGCATTGACGCAGGCGAGTCTTCCGACGGCGGAGTACGTATAAACCCGCTCTCCGTCCACTGTCGGCGTGCTGCGTTCACCCGGATAATTACTTCTGTTGACCCAACCGGAACCATTGTCGTAACGCCAAAGTTCTTTGCCGGTTTTCGCATCCAACGCAAACAAAACCGCATTTGCCGTTTGATCGGAATCGCCGGTTCGAACATTACCCGCCGTAAAAATCCGCCCATCGGAAATTGTAACGCTGGAATAACCGGGAAATTCCGTATTTCCGAGACTGTCTGTTTTCCAGAGGAGTTTAGGACCTTCTGCCGACCATGATTTCAACAATCCGGTTTCAGGTGAGATATTGTCTCCTTTGGAACCGTGAAAAGCCGTCCATGACGGACCTGCCGCTTCCAATATTGAAGACAAAAAAAGAATCGAAAAAACGAACAGTAATTTTGATAATATTTTCATTTTCATAAGTAAACTCCTTCAAAGAGTTGTTGTAAAAAATTAGTAGTTGTTCACGGCAATAATTCAAAAAACTCCAAAAGGAGAACAATAAATTGCCTGTAACTTTCCAAGTAAGGGAACTTTACTGAACACAATCATTAAACGCAGTATTCTGTAACTTACACGTCTTCATAAACTTTGTCAAGCCGCCCTCGTAAAACATTCTGGAAAATTCGGTTCTCAATCTTCCGGCGGTTAAAACCACCAACTACATTGGCTCGGCTGCATTGGCAATATCACGATGGGGCAATTTGAATCAATTGATAATCAATTGATATTGTGAGACGAAAACCAAATTTTAAAGTATAATAAATAGACTTAGTTTAAGAACCATCTAAATTTTTCTGCCATAATTTAT
>JAISNF010000385.1 GCA_031276415.1 Planctomycetaceae bacterium | reverse complement strand
AAAAATCCGACAACGTATTTCTCTAAATTTTTCATTGTCATATTCCTGTTTTACAAGGGTTTACTGAAATAATTACGATTCGCCTGCCGCAACATAAACAGACCAAAAAACGTTTCGTAATTGAATTAATTTCAGAGTTTACATGAAACAAAGTTAAAATTCAATCGGGATATTCTCATTTTTTCAGAAAAAACCGATTATTTTTTCTTTATTTCCGAGAACCTCTAAAAATATCCTTTGCCAAAAATAATTCTTTTTCGAATTCGATCAATTTTCGTCGACTTGAATTTGAAATAAAATTATTTTTTTAGAATTCCTACTAAAAATCACACGGCTGAAAATTTTACCGCAAAAAAAGAAATCTGCAACTACCCCCTTTGATGATTATTCAAAAAAGTTTACTTTATCTCGAAAATTGACTTATATCATCTATTTTATCGAAAAAGGCGTATCAATACTTTTGACAAATTCCGAAATAATCAGGAAATTATTGTTATATTTGCCTATTATCTCCTCTTTCTCTACTTTCCTAAACTTATCCCGCTAGTTGGCGCAGCCATTTTAGTGGCGATTCAAATATTTTTCGGATTTATTTCTTTTAGCAGGCAAAACCCTTAAAAATAAGGACTTGTAAATATTTTTCGTCTAAAAAGTAGTTTTTTTAGAAGTTGCCATTAAATAACGTTTCGATTCCAATTAAAAATTCCTCTGTGTTTTCGGTGTCCTCTGTGGTTAATAAAAATAAATTTGTGGTTTTTAGAAGTTCCCTATTTTATATTTTAAAATTCATCTGCGACAATCTGCGTAATCTGCGGACGCATTTTAAAATTCATCTGCGAAATCTGCGGACAATTTTTTTCTGTGTTCTCTGTGGTTAATAAAAAAATATATTTTGCTCTTGACGCAAGTTTTGCTGTATGATAACATGTCGTACAGTAGTGTGTGGTACCGATTCGCAAAAGAAGGATTATTATGAAAATCAAACTCGACTATCATAACAGCCAACCTCTTTATCAGCAGGCTGTTTTGCAAATTAAACGGTTGATTGTTACCAAAAAACTCAAACCCGGTGAAAAATTACCGTCAATTCGCGTTTTGGCGAAGGAACTGCAACTTAACCCAACAACCACAAACCGGATTTTTGCTCAATTAGCAAAAGAAGGAATTGTTGTTCAACGTCCCGGACTTGGAGTTTTTGTTACCGATACACCCATACCGTTTTCCTTAGAACATATTCAAAAAGAATTAAGCCGTCAGGCGTTATCATTTTTGGTTGAGGGATTGCGGTTTGGTTTGAAATATTCGGAGATTACGAAAATTCTTGACCAACAATATCAAACACTTCAACAGGAGACACGATAATGAACATTATTGAAATGAATAATGTTTGCCGAAAATTCGGTAACGATAAAGAGCAATTTTTTGCGGTGGATCATTTGAATTTTGCCGTGCCGGAAGGTTCGGTTTACGGTTTGCTCGGAACCAACGGCGCAGGAAAAACAACTTCAATCCGTATGCTGGTTTCCCACTTAAAACCGGATTCCGGCGAGATTCGGGTTTTGGGCGAAGAACCGGCGATGTTCACCGAAAGCACCAGAAAACGTATCGCTTATATTTCAGAAAATATGCAAATCCCTCATTGGATGTCGATTGAAGACGCCGTTGAATTTTGTAAACCGCTTTATCCCGCTTGGGATAATACGTTACTGCAAAAATTGCTCCAACTTTTTAATCTGAAAATTACTAAACGTTACGAAGAATCGTCCAAAGGGCAACGTCGGGCAATTTGTATTATTTTGGCAATGTGTCAGAATCCTGATATTCTGATTATGGACGAACCGGCGTCTGGTCTTGACACGTTGGCACGCCGTCATTTTCTTGCGGAAATACTGAATATCGCCTGCAACGAAAATAAAACGATTCTTTTTTCGTCTCATATTTTAGGCGATATAGAACGTACTGTTGATCGTGTTGCGATTTTGTCGCAAGGACGCCGGATTCTCGAAGGCGAACTCGATTCGCTTAAAGAATCCGTGCGGCAAATTTCGTTGCACGGCGAAAACATCGGGGAATTACCGCAACATTTGTTTCAAACTCTCCGAATCGAAACCAAAGAAAACTCGGCTCAATGGGTTGTAACAGATTACTCGGAGGAGAAAATGAATCAATTACATCAATCACTTCCTGAAAATGTTACCGTTGATGTCGAAGGTTTTAACCTTGAAGAATTATTTATTTTAATGGACGAAGGAAAGTTGAGAGTTGATAGTTGATAGTGGAGAGTGGAGAGTTTCGCAATGCGGAATTACAAATGTTTTTCCAATAATTCCGCTTGCGAACACTATTCACTACTAACTATTAACGTTCCACTCTCAATTATCAACTACTAACACTAACCAACAACTAACAATGAATAAAATTATTTTGAAATTAGCGTTTCGTGAATCGGGAATGTTTATTGTTCCGGTTATTTTGCTTTTAATCGGTTATGTTTTGTTCAAACATAATCCGTTACGATATGTGGATTCTATCGTAACATTGTTTGCGGTCTTGCTTGGATCATTTTTGGCGTGGCGTAGTTTCGCTGATTACGGCAATGTCCGGGCGTTTCTTTTTTCGCGGTCTTATTCGCCGGAGCGTTTTTTTCTGGTTCGTTGGTTATTCGGACTTGGTACGATAATAACGACCGGATTTATTTTGGCGGCGATTATTGGGTTTGGAATTCGTCAAAGTGTTCAGGAATTGCTTTTTGCGAATGGTTGGTTTCCCATGATTCGTTTTGAGGAGTTACACGTTTTGATATGTTACAGTTTTGGGTCGCTGCTGGCTTATCACACGACACTTTATTTTATGCTCACCAATCGTTTTCGTCCGCCGGTTCGGTTATACGGTTTGGCGTTGTGGTTACGGCGAATGCTTACTGTTGTTTTAATCCTTTACGGGGTTGGCATTGGGGGATATATTGCGATTCTCGTACATGAAATAAGTAAGGGAGGTTTACCTCTGTCGGAAATATCTAATTGGTTCTTATTTTTTGGAGTTCCGGCATTGTTACAAATTCTGATTGCGCCCTGGTTCGGAATTTACTGTTATAAAAATCAAGAAATTGAAAGTTGACGATACAATATTTTGTTTTTGACCATTATTTATTTTTAACCATTCTTTCCAACAAACAATTTTTTCCAATTAAAAATTCACCCTTTTTTTTCAACAATACCATGAAACGAACAAAACATCTTCCGTTTGTATTTCGATTGATGCTTTTATCAATCTTTCTTCCGATTTTCATATTTTGTGGAGACCTCACCTATTCGCTGATAACGGACACGTCCGGTCCGTTTGGATATTGTAAATATCAATTGATGAATATACCGCTTATTGATATACCAATACCAGTGCCTTGGCTTATTTTGTTTTTAATGCCAATATTACCGTTTTTACTTGGCATCCGGATTTTTTGGAGCGGTAAATGGCGGCTTCCTGTTTTTGTTGCCGGGACGGTGATTTTGGTTTGTACTTTACTTGGTATTTTCGAATATGTGGAAGTTTACATGCCGCCGGAAAAACGGAGAATCATTTTTCAGAACATTGCTCCCCAAAGTGATATTTACTGTAACGGCGTTTATCTTGGTCGGACGCCGCTTGATATTAGCGTGGATGAACTGGTTGCCAAAGTTCCCGAATGGACAACTCCGCCGGAACAATATTTTTATTCGGCAAGTTCTAGATTTTCCCAGAATTATGCTTACTCAATACCTACTTACACATGGTTTCCATGTGACGATTTTCGGAAGGAACGATTTTTGGAAACAAGAATAGAACTTACTTCCGGAAAGCAATCAATAACGTTGAAGGAATCAGAAAAACAAATTGCTAGATTTGAATCCGGTTGCCGTTATTGGTGGCGGTTCGAAAATAATAAGAGCCGGATTTTTATAAAACATTCTTCCTCTTCATATTATTATGAGACGCCGTTTGAAAAACTTCTGGTTTATATGATTCCTTGCGAATCGGAATGCTTTTCTGCTCCAATCCATGCTTGGGTATTGGCTAATGTTCTTGGAGAACTCACGGCGGCGGAAAAAAATGCTTGGGATCGGCATGTTTTGAAACACTGGCAATTACTCGCTCCTCCGTTAACCAATACGTTAGAAATGATCGCCGAAAAATACCGTTCGAAAAATCCCGACGATCCGCGTATAAAAATATTTGAAACGGCGTTTGATTCGACGGCGCGGTTGAAGTATGGACTTTCCGATCCGCCGACGGAAGAAGAATGCCGCCAACTTTTGGCAAACTGGGTGAACGAATCCGCCTCTTCCACACAACTATTTACAACTCATTATGTAAACTCAGTAGAAAGCCATAGTTACGAATACGAAATAAATACTGATTATGCTGGTATTTCCAATGGAGAAGGTCCTTTGATTGATGCCGCAATCAGGTTAATGAGTGAAGCGATTCAAAAACCGCTCATTGAACAATGGAAAACAAATCATTATCGCGACGAAAACGCTTGGACGCCGTTGTTGTACATTGCGAAAACAAATCACAATGCGGAATACTTTAATGAATTTGTACGGCAATATTCCGTTACACACAACGGACTATTTGAACTTTTGGAAAATCAAAACGAACAAGTGATTCCGTTGTTCAAAACATTATTGTATCAAAATACGATCTCAACGATTATAAATCGTGATCATGATCGTTATGCACGGATTATCAGTTTTTATCACGGGGTAAAGAATCCGTTGTTGGAACCGGTTTTCCGTGAATATATTGCCCATGTACTTTCTGAACCAAAATTGTTAAACACACAACGTAAGGCGTTAAATCAAGTTGTTACGGAAGTTATTCTTAATCGTATCAGTCGGGAGAATATTGACAAAAACGAATTAGCGGTTTGGGTGGCTTCACTTCCGTTACCGCAATTATCAAAAGATTACTTCATACAAAATATTCGCTGGAAATCCGGTGAGCCAAAATCGTTTTCCAATTTTCTTGACGAAGCGGCATCGAGATTCCATTATAGTGTTGCAACAAAAATGACGGTTGACGAGGTGAATCGCTGGTTTGCGGAAAACCCGAATAGAACACTCGAAGAATTTTACGAAACATTTGCAGAAAATTTTGTAATTACGCAGACAAGTGATAGACCAACAAGACGATATGCTACTACTATAAGCGATAAAACAGGGGAGGAGATTAAATATGGAGATAGCCTTCGTACGTTTTTAATCATGGCATTGCTGAAAATAAATACACCGGAAACACAAAAAACACTCAAACAAATTTTCAAAAACGACATTCATTTCGTTTTGAATGCAAGTTACCAAGAATTTCGTTTTGGAATAACGGACATAACTAATTTGGGCGTCTATTTTTTGGATTTTTCCAGAGAGATACCGGACTTTGTTCTTGACGTTATTGCTACACAAGATGAGATGGTCGGTATGACTTGGGCTCCGATACTGGCAACATGTCCGTCACCGAAAGTCGAACAAATTTTAGAAAAATGGACACACACAAAAAACAACGCATGGAAACAAATTTTCCTGAACCCTCTGAAAACTTGGCGCAAACGCAAAGAAATTCAGGAACACAACAAGGAAATGTTTCATAATTTAGTTGAAGAAAAAATAATACCGGATGATTTACTGGTTACGCCGAATCCTTGGATTTGGAAAGACGGAAAATACGTACAAGTTCAGGATTTGTAAACAAAATTTTAGGCAATTATCTAATTTATTTTTATACAAAATACACAAAAAACTTGTCCGCAGATTATGCAGATTGTCTTTTGAGAATACGAAACAGCAAAATAGACAAACAATTTTTTTGTTGATTTAACTTTATTTTTATTTCATATTTTTGTTGTTGTCTATTTTTAAAAAT
>JAISNF010000372.1 GCA_031276415.1 Planctomycetaceae bacterium | reverse complement strand
AGCAGAACGATTGATTGGCACAAAAAAGAATCCGTAAGAGCCGCCATGCGATCAAAAATTAGACGACTACTCAAAGAATTTAAGTACCCGCCGGAAAACATGGAAGACGCAACGGCAACCGTAATCTCACAATGCGAAATGTGGATCGAAAATGAATGTACGAAATAAAATTATCGCAACATATTTCAGCAGAATTTTTTGTCTATTCGCAATAAAGTAAACCGCATCAGTATGATTTTGTTACAAGTTCTATGGCAAACAATTAGAATAATTACAAATTTTAATTATTACAGAAAATTATTACAAAAAGAGATATTTATGTTGAACAATTACAAAATGAACAGTATTTTGACTGGTTTACTGGCATTCGTGATTTTTGTTACGACGATGCAGCCGGTTCAGGCGATGCATATTATGGAGGGATTTCTTCCTCCTGGGTCGTGTATTTTTTGGGGGATTTTGTGTGTTCCGTTTTTAGCGCGTGGTATTACAAAAATTAATCTTTTGCTCGCCCGTCATCCGCAAGCGATTACATTTCTCGCAATGGCGGGAGCGTTTACTTTTGTATTATCGGCACTTAAACTCCCGTCATTGACCGGAAGCAGTTCGCACATGACCGGACTTGGTTTTGCGGTTATTTTGTTTGGACCGTCAGTTGCCGGTGTTTTATCGGTAATTGTACTTTTATTTCAGGCGATCTTGCTGGCTCACGGCGGTTTGACGACCTTAGGTGCCAACACTTTTTCTATGGGTGTTGCCGGCACTGTTACGGCATTTCTTGTTTATTATTTATTACAAAAAATTAACAGTCCTAAATCTGTTGCGATATTTTTTGCCGCATTTTTCGGTGATCTGGCAACTTATGTTACAACATCATTCCAACTTGCTTTCGCCCATCCGAGCGAAGTAGGTGGTGTTACGGCATCGTTTATAAAATACGCAGGAATTTTTGCGATTACACAAATTCCGCTGGCAGTTGTTGAAGGTATTTTAACGGTTGTCCTGTTCAATATTATTACCGATTATGCGCGGGACATTATTAACCCTTGCGGAGAACATTATTCATGAACGTAAATTGGAAATACAATATCGTTTTACTATTCATTGCGGTTTTGATTACAATATTACCGTTAATGATCGTTAAAAATTCGGACTTTGCCGGAGCCGACTCTCTGGCAAAAGAAACAACTAAGGAAATCAACAAAAGTTTTGAACCTTGGTTCGATCCTTTTTGGGAACCGCCCGGCACTGAAACGGAAAGTCTGCTTTTTGCACTTCAAGCGGCAATAGGTTCCGGCGTCATTTTTTATTGTATCGGATATTTGAGAGGAAAAAATAGCGCAAATAAAAAATGAGAGAAATTGATCATTATGCTTACATTTCAGGATTAAAAGACCAATCATTCCAATGGCGAATCCGTTTTGGAGTGACTGCGTTGGTGGCGTGTATTTGTTCAAAAAGTATCATTTCTTTTGCCGTGATTTTTTTGACAATGTTTTCTGCAACGATTTTCAAAACCGAAATTCGTTGCGCGGATTATTTTCGTTTCATGATTTTACCGTTATGTTTTCTGCTTCTCGGTGTAACTGGAATTATCGTCAATATCAGCCGTTTGCCTCCGCCGTTGGATTGTGTGTTCTCGTGGGAAATCGGAAATTACAGTTTATTTGTTACTAAAAACGGTTTATCGCTTGCATGTCGTTTGATTTGTAAATCATTGTCGGCGGTTTCATGTTTTTACTTTATAATTTTAACAACTCCTTTCAAGGAAATACTTTGTTTTTTACAAGGTTTACGATGTCCGGCTATTTTGGTTACATTAGCGATATTGATTTATCAGTTTATTTTTTTGTTAATGGAAATTGCCGTTATTAAAATGAAATCACAACTTTGCCGCGGTGGTTATTGTAGCATAAAAGGAGTTATCCGTTCCTTTGGAATGTTGTGGGGTTCTGTTTTTATTCAATCATGTCTTAAAAGCGAGTGGGTGTACAAATCAATGTTGATGCGTGGTTACAACGGACAGATTCCATTGACTTCGGAAAATATTTGTCCCGACAAAAAAGAAATTGTACGTTTATTATTGTTTTTCATCCTAATCATGATCCCGAATTGGTTGTAATTTTAAAAAATAAATGTAAAATTGATCCTAATAATTATTTGGCAACATATTCACGATGCGAAGGTAATACACAATTACGTAAAATTAAATTTTTTTGATTTATTAAAAATTCAAAATAATTATTTTATTATATGACAAATGAAGTATCATAAGTTAAATGACATATTCCGAAAATTAGATATGAATACGACAAATGGATTGTATTATACTAATGAAACGAAATGGAAATCGGAATTGCAATTTCCCTGTCGTATAGCAAGGCTTTTAGAAAATAATATTAAGCCGGATGCTTTTTTTTGTATTGATAATAAGCCCTTGATTTTGTTTTTTGAAAATCCGAATGATAAGAATCTGCACAAAAAAATTTGGAATTTCAACGAAACGCCAATTGTTATTATTGTTCAAAATGATGTGGTAGAAATTTTCAACGGTTTTAAATATGAAAAAGAATTAAAATCACTCGCAAAAATAGGCGACGATGATAAACTAGAATATTTCAGTTATTTCAATCTTTTTAAGGACAAAACTTGGGAAAATTATCAGGAAGATTTTAGATATGAGAATCGGCTTGATTATTTTCTTTTGAAAAACATAAAATCAGCCCGTAATATTCTTATTACAAAAGAATGTATTCCTGCTGAAATTGCAAACGCTTTAATTGGAAAATGTATATTTGTCCGTTATTTGATTGATAGAAAAGTACATTTAGATATAAAAGGATATTTATCGGAATGGAGTAATAATGGTTTTTGTAACGTTCTTAAAGATATTTCTCAAACTCAAAAGTTTTTTAATTATTTAAAGGATAAATTTAATGGCGATGATATTTTTTCAATTCCCAATGAACAATACAAAAATATATCTAATAAAGATCTCAGTGTTTTGATACGACTACTGCAAGGCGACGATTTGGAACAAGGACAACAGTCATTATTTAATCTCTATGATTTTTCAATTATTCCCATTGAATTTATCAGTAACGTGTATGAATTATTTATCGGGAAAGACAATCAAGAGAATGAAGGAGCATATTATACACCGTTGTTTTTAGTAGATTATATTCTTAAAGAAACTATTGAAAAACATTTTAAAAATAATTCTGAAACAAACAATTGTGTTACTCTTGATCCTGCCTGTGGTTCAGGAATTTTTTTGGTAGAAACATTACGAAAAATCATAGATCAATATCAAAACAATAATAAAAATAAAAAACTCACTCCTAAAATTCTGAACAATTTAGTCGTTAAAAATATTTTTGGAATAGATAAAGACACAAACGCAATACAAGTTGCGATCTTTTCAATTTATTTGACGCTGTTGGATTATAAAGAACCTGCGGATATTG
>JAISNF010000198.1 GCA_031276415.1 Planctomycetaceae bacterium | reverse complement strand
TGTGTTTGGTATTCCTGTCAATTGTAAAAAAGAACCGATTAAAATTCATCGTACAGAATATTCACAAACTCGAATAAAATTACCGCCGTTTACTTTAGGACGAGTTGTAGGTGATCCCGATGATCCTTGGGGAGGTCCCGTTTTACCTAAATCAGGGATAAGTCATTATATGACATTATTTACAGGAGATCATTCGCCAAAATCCTATATGGAAGCAGCAATATTGATGCATGAACTTAGTGATTTTGCTGCAAATTGGCATGGTGTTTATTGGGATGATGTTAAGTTATTGGGACAGAAAAAGTTTTTAGAAATTTGTAAAAAAGCAAAAGAAGAGAAAATGGATTATGATTTTCTGATTGGTTCCCAGCAAATGTTTTCTCCAAAAACGAATCCAACGGTTATTGTTAAACCTGACAAAGTAATTTTTCGTTTCCTTGCATATTGCCCGTTACGTCCTGAACGAATTTATTTTGCCCGACATATTTTTGCAGAAGATTCAATGGAATTACAATACGATCAGGATGTTATTGCTTACGGTCAGGGCGGAATAGTTCATTGATAACATGGGTTAGTTCCTGTTGATTTTATGATAATTAAATCTAACGTAAAGGAACTAACTACGAAATTTTTATTATTATTTTTATTGTTAATACTAATATTATTGTTGCATGAGTTCGGCGAAGAAGCGTGCGGATGCTAAAATGCCGGTGTGGAAACTTGTTAGGGAAAATTTTTCGTTTGGCGAATGTAACGCGTCGTCGTCTTGCCCCCACCCCACAAGCAAAACTTCCGCCCCCAAAGTACAATGAAATTCCGCAACAATCGGAATAGAACCGCCCTCCCGTATAAATACCGGTGAACATGAAAATGTTTCTTCAAGTGCTTTGGACATTGGTACCACAAACTTGCTGCGGTCAAGATCCAATCGCATACCCGGCGCACCATGTTGCACGACAAGTTCCCACGTAATCCCCGGCGGAATCCGTAACGCAATAAATTTTCGTACCGCATCGGCGATTGCATTGGGGTCTTGATCCGGTACCAAACGGCATGTAAATTTCGCAGACGCCTTACCCGGAATAATCGTTTTCCCCCCTTCGCCCTGATAACCCGCCGTCAAACCGTTAATATCAAATGTCGGACGCACCCAACGACGTTCATTTGTCGAAAACCCAGTCTCGCCAAAACCTTGCGTTAAACCAATCTTTTCAAAAAAAGTGTTGTCGTCAAAATCAAGATCGGCAAATTGTGTACGTTCTCTGTCTGTGAGCGGAATAACATTGTCATAAAATTCAGGAATTTGCACAACCCCCTTTTCATCAATAAATTGCGACAAAATTTTCGTCAATGCTATTGCCGGATTGAAAACCGAACCGCCAAAAGTTCCGCTGTGTAAATCGCGATTGGGTCCGGTCAGGAAAAGTTCAAAGGCAATAATTCCCCGCAAACCGTATGTAATTGTCGGTTGTCCGGGTTTGAACATACTTGTATCACTTACCAAAACACAATCACAGGCTAATTTCTTTTTACCTTCGTCGGAATGGAGAAAATGCTCAATTCCTTTACCTCCATATTCCTCTTCGCCTTCAATGATAAATTTAATCTGAAACGGTAATTTTTCACCGGACTTGAGCAATGATTCTACCGCAAAAACATGAGTTAAAAGTTGACCTTTATCATCGGTTGCTCCGCGGGCGTAAACATTACCGTCACGGATTGTCGGTTCAAACGGCGGTGATTTCCAGAGTTCCAACGGATCCGGCGGTTGTACATCGTAATGACCATAAACCAAAACAACCGGAGCATTCGCAACTGCCGATGTTTCCGCATAAACCAAAGGATAGCCAACCGTTTCAATTAATTCCGATTGCAAACCGATTTCACAAAAATAGTTGCGAAACCAATCGGCTGCCCGCAAAATCTCCGGCTTATACTCCTCAATCGCACTAATACTGCGAATACGCAAAATCTCAAACCATTTTAGTTCAAAATATTCTTTTTGCGACAAAATATGTGTTTCAAATAATCTCATAATATTACCTGTGGTAAAACGAACAATAAACAAACAATTCAGTGAACAATCCACCGAACACTTCAATTGAAACAGATTATACCGTAACCCGAACAGATAAGTCAATGTGTAACAATCAATTTTATTTTTACCGTAAAAAAGAAATTAGTCCGCAGATTACGCAGATGATCGCAGATGAATGTTGAAAAAAAAATTATCTGCGACTATCTGCGTCATCTGCGGACAAATTTTGATTCTTTATTTCCTGAACAATCATTTTGTGGATTTTGGGTAACGTACCGATTGTTTTTGCGCGGATAAATCCAAGATTAAATTCGTTGCAAATTTCACCGAGTTCTAAATCAAGATCGTTTATTGTTTCCATGTTTTCACAAAAAAAACCGACCGGCGAAACAACAATTGTACGGTATTGTCCGCTTGCCGCAATTTCACCAATCCGCTCTTTAATATCCGGTCCAAGCCAATTTTCCGTTCCGCCGCTTCGACTTTGGAAAACAATCTCCCAAGATATTGCCGGCGTGTAACATTTTTCGATAATTGACCGGCAGGTTTGACGAAGTTGGTTGACATAATTGAAACACGCCGTGTCCGATTTCGGAATACTGTGAGCAGAAAAAAGTACCAGCACGGAATTTGTTATTTCCTGATATTTTCTATCATATTTTCCATCATATTGTCCCTTGTCCGGCACAATCAGGGTAAGGGCTTCGAGCAAACGATCCGCATGGGCTTCAATAAACAACGGATGATCCAACGGCAACAATAACTTCTCAAAAATTGGAGCCGAAACTCCAACTTTTTGTCGGGCGGTTTCGAGTGCGTCTGTATAACGTTTATTGCTGGTTCCTGAATCAAATATTGATGTTGTAAAACAAACGGCATGTTGAATTTCATCTCTTGTCATTTCCGCTACGGTATCTTCAAGCAACGGATGCCAAAACAGATTGCCCCAATAAACATTGAGCGGAATATTATTTTGTTCGGCTTCACGAATAATTCCGGCAATCAGTTTCCGGCATTCACTATTGAGCGGACTCAATCTGCCGGTCTGACGAGCCATTTTGTAATATTTTTCCGCCGCAACAGTAATTCGCTCCGACAAAACCGCAGAATTTGTTTTATTGGCTAAAAGATTATGAAGGAAAGGAATGACTTCTTCTTTTACTTCAGGAGCCCCGTAAGAAATCAGTAAAAAAGTTTTGGAAACCATTGGTCAAAATTGGTCAAATTCGGGCAAAATCTGCGGACGTTTTTCTTTATTCTCTGTGATAAAAAATAAAATAGACTGTTGCGTTGAACATCCAATTTTGATAGTGTATCAGTTTCAACAAAAAACGTAAAGAGTCTTTCAGCAAAAAGAACAAAAATAGAATTGTCTGCGAAAGAGCGTGGATTTTTATAGTTTTTATAGATTTTTACAGATTTTTGTTGATTATTTTTCAATTTTCCAATACCACCTGATTGACGGAAACATTACAATACGTTCTACTATTCTACTAATGTGAACTTCTAATAACCGCCTTTTTATTTAACCACAGTTATTTAACCCAGTTATTTAATCCAAATTTTTTAACCACA
>JAISNF010000179.1 GCA_031276415.1 Planctomycetaceae bacterium | reverse complement strand
GACTAATCGTAATTTTCATAATATTGTTCCTCCTTATAAATGTAACTTCTAAAAACCACAAATATATTTTTATTAACCACAGAGAACACAGAGAGCAGAGAAAAATATGTCCGCAGATTACACAGATGAACGCAGATTGTCTTTTGAGAATAAGAAACGGCAAAATATGCAAAAAAATTTGGGGGTTGGTGTTGACAGGTTTAACTTATTTTGTAAAATATTCGATAATTAATTTAGTTTTTTTAATTTCAACATTTGGAGACCAAATTACATTTTGAAAAATAAGTCGCCCGAATTTTTGTTCGGGTATTAAAAAAATCGAGTACGTCAACAAATTTGTGATCGCTTAGGCGAACTGTAATTTTCTACCAACCAACCGGATTTTCCGGGTAGAAAATTACTGGATATAAGAAAGTTGCGTGTCTCCCGCTAGGGGAGCGTTGCGTCTTATATCATGGGTATAATTCAGCATTACATTTTATAATTGTAATGCACCACTTTGGTTGGTGGGAATAAACCTGTTCACAAAGCGTGTCGCTCCTAATCGTAAGAGCGATATTTCTGTTGCCGTTTCTCGGCGTTGAGTTTTCCCCCACTTTGTAACTAAAACAGATTATTTGTTATGTAATCTGTAAAATTTCAATATCTCTAATTTTAAAGGAGAACAAAAATGAAAGTACGACACTTTCGCGGATTTACGTTGGTAGAATTACTCGTGGTGATTGCGATCATCGGCACGTTAATTGCATTACTTTTGCCTGCAATTCAAGCAGCCAGAGAGGCGGCACGAAGATCACAATGTACAAACCACCTAAAACAAATTGGTATCGCCGTTCACAACTTCCACGATACCTTACAAGGATTACCACCTGCTTGTATTGGTGGAACAGGAGCAACTGACTCGGCTCCTCAAGGTCGAGCATCTTTTTGGGCGTTGATTTTTCCCTTTATCGAACAACCCGCCCTTTACGAGTACATGTCAACGGCAAAATTCAGTAATCGTTTTGCCAATGCCTGGTGGCGGGGAGACGGAACCGGAAGTATGGCAATAACCGAAGAATTAAGAAACGGTTTCGGTTCCGTAACAAACTATCGTTGTCCTAGCCGACGCGGCGGCGGACCTTTAATAACAGAAATGCCGGATGCTTCTGCTGGTGATTCCTGGCATTCCGGCTGTGCAGGACCTCGCGGTGATTATGCTTTTGTTCTCAGTTTTATGAGAACACAAGCAAATGAAACAGGCGATGGTGGCGACCCAGGTGCTATTCAACATTATTACAAAACATGGTTTCCTGTACGTTCTATCGAATCACAACATGGTCCGTTTCGTTGTGCTGTTTTGATGGAAAACAGTACAAATAATTGGACTCCCCGTGATAACTTTTCACGAATGATGGATGGAACCAGTAACCAAATACTCGTTGGTGAAAAACATATTCATCCCGATCTTCTCAATGTGTGTGATGTCAATGTGACAGATGTACATGCGAGGCGGAGTGATTGTAGTTTTTTGACGGGCGGTGATCCATGGCTTCCCGCTGTAGCAAGAATTGTTCGCCGATGGGAAATGGACTCAGCCACAGGGGCTAGAGAGAATCGGGGAATTAGTTTACCTAATAATACAAGTAATATGACTTACAATAATGCCATGTTTGGGAGTTGGCATCCGGGAGTTTCTCATTTCCTTTTTGGTGATGGTACGGTTCGTCCATTACCGGTAACATTACCGGAAATTTCCTTGTCCCGTCTGGGAACCGTCGATGACGGTGAACAGGTAACATTGCCAGACTAATAAGAAAATCTGGAATTATTCAGCGGAATTTCCGCCGATAGCCGACTTACCCCTGTTGTAATTTCAGATCAACTATTGCAGCATTTCGGCGAAGTATCGCCATGAAGTAGAGTGGAGAGTTGATAGTGTCCGTAAGTGGATTATGACCAAAACGTCAATAATTCCGTTTGCAAAACTCTCCGCTATTAACTGTCAACTAAAACCGACCTCATTTTTACCTAATTTTCTAACAAAACAGCCTCAGTAGCAAATGGAAAAGACACACACCGGTCTCATTACCTCATTGCTTCCTTATTTTATGCCTCATTTTAATGAGGTAATGAGGTTATTGTGTCTATGCTTTCCTTTGCTGCTGAGGTTGTTTTGTTAGAAAATTAGGTCGAAATTAGGTCGAAATAAGGTTTAAAATATTTATTCCAAAAAATTTTTAGGAGAAAACCATGTTTATTTTTTTACAATTTTTGTTTGCTGTTTTTGTCATTTTACCGTTTGCGTTTGCCGAAGACATTCCTTCTGAATACGTACCAAAAATCTATGTTATTCCAGAAAGTGCCGTAACACCGGAACAGCGAACATTCATCGAAAAAGCAGTTCCTGAAAAAGCGTTTGTTGTACCGAAAAAACCGCGAAAATTATTGATTTTCGACATCAACGCCGATTACGGAGGACATCATTCCATCGCCCATGCCAATCTTGCATTCCGTTTGATGGGCGAAAAAACCGGAGCATTTACTGTTACCGTTTCGCATGATCCGCAAATTTTTCAGAAAAATTCGCTTCAACAATTTGACGCCGTTTTTTTCAACAATAATGTCGGTAACATTTTTTCCGATTCGATATTGCGTACTCATTTGGAAGAATTTGTACGGCACGGCGGCGGTTTGATGGGAGTTCACGGGACTACCGCCGCTTTTATGAATTGGGCAGGTACGAATAAGGGAAAAGATGATTGGTCTATCTTTGGCGAAATGATTGGCGGACGCGGAACAAATCATCGGGAACCAGATGAAAAAATCTTCGTTAAAATCGAAGAACCCAATCATCCGTTACTACAAATGTTTCCTAAAAACGGTTTCGAATATCAAGATGAATTTTTTCGTGTTCGTGATCCGTACTCCCGTGAAAAACAACGTGTTCTACTAAGTATCGATAAGGAAAAAACAAATCTGAACCGCCCGCCGTACACCGGAAAAAAAGAACGTTCCGACGAGGATTACGCACTTGCGTGGGTTAAAAATTATGGACGGGGACGCATCTTTTATTGTACGATTGCTCATAGTCCGAAAATCTTTTGGGATCCAATGATGCTCCGTTTTTATCTTGCGGCGGCTCAATTTGTTCTCGGCGATCTTGACGCCTCAACATTGCCTTCCGCAACAGTAAACGATACAATCCGTTCCCATGAAAAAGCAGGCTGGCGTCTTGTGATGCCTGCTTATACATTTCATAAATTCACGCTGTTTGAAACAATTGATAAAACAGCAGAATTGGGATTGGTTTATTGCGGCGGCTTGAACTTTCAAAAAGTCGGCGGCGGAATCAATAAGAATTTCGATCCGAAATTTTTGAATGATAAAGAAATTGAAGCCGTTCAAACTAAACTCCGCTCGAAAAATATTCGTATGGTTTCCTATTATTACGGACAACTGCCCGGTGATGAATCGGCTTGCCGCCGTGTGTTTTAATTTGCGGATAAATTGGAAATCGAAACCATCATTTCCGAACCAAAACCGGAATCATTGAAAGTAATCGAAAATTGCTGCAACGAATTTAATATCAATGTCGCCCTTCATAATCACGACGCCCAAAGTTCACCGGATTATTGGAGTCCCGAAAAAGTTCTTGAACATTGTAAAAATTACGGTTTTCGTATCGGAGTTTGCGCTGATCTCGGATATTGGATGCGTTCTGGTATTGATCCGGTTGAATCTGTACGTGTCTTGAAAAACAGGTTGCTCACCGTTCAGGTTCACGATCTTGATCAACGTAACAGCAAAGGAAAAGATGTTCCGTGGGGAACCGGTAAAGGTATGACTCAGGCATTTTTCGAGGAATTGTTCAGACAAGGTATTCGTCCGCTGGATATTGATCTTGAATATTCGGAACATTTTGAAAATAATATGATAGAATGCCGGAAATGTATCGAATTTTTTAATGCAGCAGTTTCAAATTTACCGT
>JAISNF010000121.1 GCA_031276415.1 Planctomycetaceae bacterium | reverse complement strand
TCCATTTTAACCAATTTAGCAAACAAACAAATGAAACAATTCATAAGAATTAAGGTAACTTCTAATAACCGCCTTTTTATTTAAGCACAGTTTATTTAACCACAGAGAACACAGAGTTCACAGAGAGGAAATTTTTAAAAATTATTTTAGATCAAAAGTCAATGATAATTAAAACTAGCATTTTGATTCCAATTAAAAATTTCCTCTGTGTTCTCTGTGTACTCTGTGGTTAATAAAAATATATTTGTGGTTTTTAGAAGTTCCCTTAATCCCAATATTTGTAATCAAAAGGTAGACGACCATAAATTTTAATCGTCTGTCTTTATTACAATATTTTGGCGAAACGCCATCTGTTTTGTGATTTCTTTATTTTATTTCCATTTTTAACCTTTCAAATTTTGATTACCATGAAAAAAACTATTATTTTTGTTTCGTTGCTTTTTGCAACATTTTTTGTTTCATTTCATTCAGCCGGTTATGCTGTTGAAAATGAAACACCAAACGTTTCGGAATTTGTTAATGTTCCCGATGACGCTAAACCTTGGGTTTATTATTGGTGGCTCAAGGGAAATGTTACAAAAGAACAAATCACTCACGACCTTGAAGAAATGCAACAAAAAGGGATCGGCGGGATTTTACTCTTTGATTCACGCGGTTATCACGATGATTTTGATTCCAAAAATCATGTTCCTGTTCCGCTTAAAATTAAGTACGAATTTATGAGTCCCGAATGGCGTGAAATGGTTAAACATACCATCAGCGAATCCGCACGTTGTCACCTGAAAGTCAGCATCAATATCGCTAATACCGGCGGACATCTGCGCGGGGTGTGGGATATGAAAGAATACGCCCCAAAAGAATTGATCTGGTCTGTCTATCCCGTCAATAATTCCGGCAACAATAATAAATTTGAACTAAAATTACCAATACCGGAACAAAAACCGTATTATCAGGATGTTGCCGTTTTAGGTGTTCGTTTAACGTTGCCAAAAATAGGAACGTTTCAAAAAACTGCTCCGATCAACGAATCTTCGCCGGTTGTTACGGAAGTAATTGATTTGAGTAACAACGTAAAAAATCACCAACTCGAATGGAATGTTCCTGCCGGAAATTCTGACAGTAATTCTAACAGTAATTCTGACGGAAATTGGTATGTGCTTCGTTTTGGCTACGAAATTGTTGGTGATTTCGGAAGTGTTGATATTCTCAATGCCGAAGCGTGTACGCAATATTTTCATCTTATCGGTTCGGAACTGATTAAAGATGCCGGTGAACATGCTGGTAAAACGCTTACCCATTTTTATAACGTTAGTTGGGAAGGAAGTACGCCCAATTGGACACAAGGTTTTGACAAGATTTTTCTGACTCAAAACGGATATGATTTGAAACAATATTTACCGGCTCTGGCGGGAATGATTGTTGAAAACGAAGAAATCTCAAAACGTTTTTTGCACGATTACTATAAAACGGTTGCGTATTGTTTCCGAAAAAACTGTTACGCCACTATTGGTCAACTTTGTCACGAAAACGAAATCATTTGGCATTCCGAAAACGGCGGTCCTTGGAACCGGCAACAACCCATGTTCCGCGAAGGTGATATGCTTTCGTTTTTCGGTGAAAACGATTTTGCGCAAGGCGAATTTTGGGTTAATGAAACGAATTACAATACGCGGTCAAATATGCGTTACGTTTCAATGGCGTCACATATTTACGGTCAAAAGGAAGTTGCGGTGGAAGCCTTTACTCACATGAACCGGCATTGGACAATGTATCCGGCACGGCTAAAACCTGCCGCCGATGTCAATTTCATCGACGGAGCCAACAAATTCATCTGGCACACATTCACCGCTTCACCGCCGGAATTGGGCAAACCCGGTTACGAATATTTTGCCGGTACTCATCTCAATACCAATGTTACTTGGTGGAATTATGTTACACCGTTTATGAATTATCTCGGACGTTGTCAGTATTTGTTACGGCAAGGACTGTTCACTGCCGATGCCTGCGTTTACGTCAGTGACAAAAATTATACCAGTTGGGGACGCTGCGAAAAATGGAATCCTAATTCGTCGTTGGTTTTACCGGCAGGATACACTTATGATTTACTTGATACGGAAATTCTCGTTCACCGGCTCGCATGTCAGGACGGAAAACTGATTTTGCCAAACGGAATGAGTTACCGTTTTTTAATATTAGACCCGCTCGAAGAAACCTTGCCCGTTGAAGCATTGAAAAAAATCGTTCAACTGGCGTCAGAAGGCGCAACAATTATTCTTGGAAACAAACGAACCATTCGAACCGCCGGTTTGAAAAATTATCCGTCTTGTGATCAGGAAATTACTGATCTTGCCAACCAACTTTGGGGAACAGATCAAGAAAAAACTTTCAAACATTCCATTGGGCAAGGGAAAGTTCTTTATGGAATTTCGTTGCAGCAATTCCTTCAGGAGCAACAAATTGTTCCCGATTTTGCCGGTACTTTTGAATATCATCACCGGAAGTTGAAGGACAAGGACATTTATTTTGTTTTTGGTAGCGGAAATGCGGATTGTGTTTTCCGTGTTTCGGGGCGGGAGCCAAAGTTGTGGGATGCTGTTACAGGAAAAATTACGGCTCCGTTGGCTTATTCCTTTACTCAAGACGGACGAACTAAAGTTACAATTAATCTGGCGGCGTTTGGTTCTGTTTTTGTCGTCTTTGACGGAACTCCGAAGGAAAATCATGTTACTGAAATTGTCGGTGCTGAAAACGGTTTGGAAGTCAACGAACAATCAATCTGGACGCAATGGAAAAGCGGTTCTTACCGATTGACAACTGCTTCGGGAAAACAAACGGAATGGATTGCCGATCTTCCTCCGGCTATTAAATTACAAAAATCATGGGAGGTTCGTTTTGATCCGGCGTGGGGAAAACAGGAAAAAGTTATTTTTGATCAATTAACACTTTGGAACGAACATCCTGATCCGGCAATTCGATATTATTCCGGTACGGCAATTTATCGGAACACTTTTTCACTTAACGAAACGCAAACCAAAATTCCGGCTCGGCTTTCAATTGGTGCTGCTCATCATCTTGCGAGGGTGAAATTGAACGGCAAAGAATTAGGAATTATTTGGACGGCACCGCGTATTGTGGATATTACTTCTGCTTATCAGTCGGGAGAAAACGTACTGGAAATAGAAGTTACAAATTGTTGGGCAAACCGTCTTATCGGCGATGCGGGACTTCCGCCGGAAAAACGGTTGACGCAAACAAACTTGTATCTTATTCCTGAACGAAAAACCAATGAATGGAATTACAAAGTGTATCAAGGTTTTTCCGCAAAGGATTCACTGCTTCCTTCGGGATTATTGGAACCTGTTCAGATTGAATTTGGTAAAATACAAAAATAGATAAATTTGTCCGCAGATGACGCAGATTGTCGCAGATTATTTTTAAATTTGTCCGCAGATTATTTTAATTATTATCTGCGGACATTTTTTTCCGTCATCTGTGAATTTTTTAACATTCCAGCACTTTGGAACAATTTGAGGTTTGGCAATCTTTACGGCGAAAGGTTTGACTACCTTTTGAATTTGTAATCATTAGGTAGGCAATGTTTTGCGCCGAATTTTTGCTCTTGACCCCGTTATGAAAAATCAGTAATATTTCAACAGGTTCATTACCGGTTCTTATTTAAACAACAAGAAAAAGATCGCAATTGGAATACCAATGCCAATCAATCCAATCCTAAATAACAAACAATAAATCTCGTCAAAAAAACAATCAACCCGTTAAAATTTTTGCTATGTATCAAGGCAATGCGTTAGATACGTTACACCGAACTCATTATTCCGGTGATTATTCGGAAAAATATTCCATCTCCTCGCCAATTCTTAAAGTTGAAGGATTGGTCAAAATTTATGGTAAACGCAGAGTTGTTGATGGTGTAAGTTTTCATGTCAATAAAGGCGAAATCGTCGGTCTGCTCGGTCCAAACGGAGCCGGAAAAACAACCAGTTTCCGCATGGCTTGCGGACTCATTAATACCAACGGCGGAATTGTTTATCTCGGTTCGCAGGATGTAACCAATTGGCCTATGTACCGCCGAAGCCGCGAAGGTGGTATGGGTTATTTGCCGCAAGATCGAAGCGTTTTTCAAAAACTCTCCGTTCAGAATAATCTTTACGGAATTATGGAAATGCTCGGTATTAAACGCTCCGTGCGTAAACGACGCTGCGATGAACTTTTGGAAAAATTCCAGTTGACTCATCTTCGTTACAATTACGGCAGCGGTCTGTCCGGCGGAGAACGGCGACGATTGGAAATTGCCCGATCTCTTGTTTCCGATCCGAAAATTATTTTGCTCGACGAACCTTTCGCCGCCGTTGATCCAATCACCGTAACAGGAATTCAGGAAATTATCCGGCAACTTTCCAGCGAAGGAATTTCTATTTTGATTACCGATCACTCCGTTCAAGATACCCTGCAAATTACACAACGAAGTTATGTGATTCAATCAGGACGCGTTCTTTGTCACGGAACACCGGAAGACGTTTTGAATGATCCTGAAGCACGAAAAGTTTATTTCGGTGAAAATGTTAATGTGAACAATATCCATTCGATTTCACTTCGCCATTCTTCCGAACAATCTCAAAAACAATCGCAAGAGCAATCACACAAACAATCGCACAAGCAATCACACGAGCAACCACACGAGCAAACAAGCCATTCGCACCGGATTTTCGGACACAAAAAACATACGGAAAAAAATAAAGAACCAATTATTCCGCCCGATCCCGAATGGGATGAACCGCCACTCACAAAACCTTCACATCGTATTACATTGCCAATGTCTCATGCGGTTTCTTATTCGGCTTTAGACGATGATACTGCGGATAATACTTTGGATAACACTTTGGAAGTTCAGAGTTCTTCGCCCAATTCGGAAACTCATGAGGTTTCGCAAAAACCGATATTGCGGCGAGTAATTCAATCCGGCGAAAAAAATATTGCAACGGCAATGCCGGTTAATTCAAATGTTTCGGCGAATCGTTCTGTTTCGGAAATCCCTAAACCGGTTTTACCAACACGCCCAATCGGTAAACGTATCTCATCAGAACAAACAAGATCAGAACAAACAAAATCGCAACAAATAAAACAGGAACGTCCAAAAACAGAACAACCTTCGGGAATATCCGGCGTATTTCGATCACTCGGTTCGTTGATCCGTAGAAAATAAAATAGAAAGTTACAATTACAATTCCATTGCGAACTAATCGCCAATATCACACTGTCAATATTACGTTGTTAATATTACGTTGTCAAATCACGCCAACAAATGTTACGGCAATTTTTTCGATTTTATTAAATAAACTTCGTAATCCGTCAAAATTATTTCGGAACAATTTTGTAACATACTTGGCGTCAGCCGTGAATGGATAAGTCGAAATTCGTCACGTAAATAAGATGAAAACTCAGTCAATTTCGCCCTGCCGTTAAATTTGTTTTTTAGCGTTTCGATTACAATGTCGTCAAATGATTGCGGAGCAGTCGTACTGTTTTTGAAACCATAAGCAAGATGTGTGTTACCAAAAGTGTTGACTGCTTCCGACAACGACAACAAAGAAAATAGAAGACGTGATGACCAAGGTATTCCATTGGCAAGTTTAGGAAGTTTCTTTCCGTATTCCGCCAATAACAAATCCGTTCTTGCAAACAATTCTCCATGATAAACAAGATAATGCCAATAATCCATCGCCAAAATAAGCATAGCCTCTTGTTTTTCCTGATTCCATCCCAAAGAATCAAGATGAACAACTAACCCGTGTTTATATTTTATAAGTAATTTCGAATAAACAAAGGCACTGTAACATTGTTGAGAATCAATACCGACTTCCAAAGCATATCGTTCTAATGCCCGACCGGTTACCACTTTTTTTTGCCGAGCAACCCAACTTTCCAAAATTTCAACGTTTTTTCGTTTGTGTTTTTTACTCGTAGCACTCACACAAGGAGTTCGCCTAAAAGCAACACCTAAAACTCCGCGTGCCTTCAAACAAGCATGGAGAGCATACACGGAAGGAATACCATTCGCTTGACATTCCGATTTATACTCATTAAAAAGTATGTACAACGAAATAGGAGTCGTAATTTTTTTGAGTAATTGTTTCAATTTATTTTCGAGAAATAGAAGAAGCGGATTATCAATAGGAAGATGTTTTCGATGCGCATAAATTCCGCCGCGATTCCAGAGAAAAATATCTTTTTTTTTGCCCCCTAAAATTGTTACAGCGTCACGGACTTGTTCCAGAGTAAAATTGTCATTTCCTGCACGATAACAGACAAGAGCCAAAATCTCCTTGACACTAAGAGGATTCGCCGATCTTTTGAGAATATTATGCACCATTTTTTGCATGGAACCGGTTGCAGAACGACAAAGATCGTCATTATTAAAAAGTTGAAAATACAACGGATCTGAACTACATTTCCAATCTAAAAAAAAATCGTTAATTCGATGGGGAAAATCCGTACACCCCGTACAACAAGTATTCAAAAACGTTTTGCGTGAACTACTGCGAGTTACGATTTCTTGATCTTCTCTTTCGGCATATTCCGATATTTTGGCTGCCAAACGTTCACATTGGTTACAAGGATAAGACTTTATTGCATAATATCCTTTTCCGTAACTTACAATTTTATCTGTTACATGATCAAGTAAAAATTTAACAAATAACGGCGAACAATCTTGTTCCGCCCAGCCGTTATCTTCTGCAAATTGTGTTGTAATTTTGCGGAGAGTCGAGAATCCTCCCAATGTCGTCATTGTTTTTTCCAGCATTTGGCTAACTTCGGCAAAGATAACTTGCGCATAAGCGAAATCGGAAGGATTTTTGTATCTGCGTTCAATCTGGCGAATACGTTCACGGGTCAACCCGTATATTTTCGCTATCTGTTCCAATGTTTTTCCATGAACCCGCCGCACGATAACATCAATGGTTCGCTCTAAAGGAATATAACGTTTCAACAAAGAGAGAAGGAATGTTTGCGGCGTGGATTTATCAAGCGGCGATAATAGTGACGGCAAAACAATACCGTAACCTTTTGTTCGAATTAAATCGCTTGGTTTTGTCGAATTATCTGTTATGGAAAAGAATATTTTTTGAATTTTTTCCTGAACTTCGGCAATTCTTATTTTGGAACAATATTTCAAAAGCCGGAAGTGTAAAGGTGTTATTAATAAAAGTTCTCCTAATGATTTAATACCGATTTGTTTGATTACTTTTAACATACGTCCCCGAACAATAGTGCTAAGACTAAGACCGGGTAAAAATGTTTCATGAAACATCTCTGGAGAAAAATTCCGATTGTGTTTACTGTTGAAAAAAGGTAAGGTGGTTAAGGAATCATTGTTGATTGGCTGCATCCAACATTCTTCTCTTTCGTCGTTGACGGAAAAATCGAAACATTTATGAAAATCCAAACACGATTTAAGCAATTCATATTGTGCGGATTGAATTTCCTGAACAGTTTTCATGTCGTTATCGGTCAACTTCACAATATCTTCAAACGTAGCGGAAAAAAAATCTTTTATTGTCTCAAAATTATTGAGACAGTCTCCGACAAAACTGTTTTGAGTTTTCTTTTTTTGGCAGTGAAATAAGATGTTGAAATAAGATGGAATTATGCGCAAAAATTCTGCCGGAGTGTGTTGGTTTCGCCATTCGGATTGAAGCGGCTGAAGGTCGTGATGTTCTTCGGGAATTGAGAAAAAGAGAAAATCCCGTAACGAATTGACGGAGTTTTGCTGAAGAAATTCGGTTACAGTCTCGGAAATACCAACAGAAGCGAGCGGAGTCGTTTCAAGAAAATCGTTCAAAGGATTTTCCGTTTCTTTAATAATTTGAGAAAATTCACATTGTATCTGGTAAAGTTTTTCATAAGCGTCCTTCATAGAATCTTCGACAAATTTAAGAACAGTCAGATTTGTTTTTGTCAACTCGCTAATTCTTGTAATGCCAAGACGGCACAATACTTCCTTCGCATTTAGTTCCAAATCCAGCAAAAAAACCGAATATTCTTCGTCGTATGAAAAATTGGAAAGAGATTCAATTTTCGCACGAATAATTTTTGTGCGAATTTCCATTTGTTTGGCGAAAAGAGATCGCAATGTTTTAGTGCCGACATTGGAAATAGAATCAATTTGCTGAAAATCATAACAAGCAAATTCCTGCCAACTTGTAATGTTAAGTTGTGCTACGAGTTTTCTTTCGCGGGGGTTCAATGGAAACATCAATGCGGGGCGTTCTTCCGTCGGAATACGTGGAATTTTAGCCGACAATTCATTGGCAACTCGTTTTTTACTTTGTATAAGAAGGCGATGAGTTCTATTTCCAAATCCTTTTGGCAAAACGACTTCTGACAAATTAAGATTTAAAAATTCCTCAATCGTTGTTACATTTATCGAGGCGAGGGCTTTTTGTTCTTTTTGGGACAATCCGGCATTCTCTATTGGCGATTGAATTGTCAACTGAAGTTCTTCATCTAGTCCATTGTGCAGGTCTTTACTTTGCAGTCGTTTTTGCAACGCCTGAAGTCTTGTAATAGTTGTTTCGCCGTATCCGCGAATAGCAAACAGTTCGGTGAAATCGTACTTACAAAATGTGTCAATGGATGTAATCTTCAATATTTTCAGGGCATTTCTTTCCCGTGCCGGTAAATTTCTGATGATAAAAGAGAATTTACTTTCATTCCCATCTTCATCGGAGTTACTTTTGGCATCGCAATCAAAATTACAGTCGGAATTACTGTTTAAATGGCTATCGAGATATTGTTCTTCCATTCTTGCTGATGAGTAGGACAAGGGACAAATGTTTTATTCGAAGGCATATTACATAATAACCTTCTGTCAAGTTATAAATTCACATTATACTATTTTAAAATAGATAATGGGAGACGGGCTTGTCAAATATATCATAAAAAATTGTGTCTGCAATCTTGTTGTCAATTTATATTCAAAATTATTTTTAAATTTATGCGGAATTTATGCGGAATTTATACGGAATTTATGCTGAAAATGTACGCCGAAAATTCGATAACCTTTTATACACAAACGATTTATGGATATTTTAATCATTTGAAATTTGATAAATTTTGTCAATATTTAAATTTGAAATTTTCCTCATTTTGTATTTACATAAATCACTTATTTTATTTAAATTCACAAAAAATTATGAAAAAAATTATGAAAATTGACAAAAATAGATCAAAATAAACGATTGCCCAATCTTCTATTTTATCCAAATTATCAAAAAAAATTTTTTCTGTTTTTTATGAAGAATCTTTAAAATTCCTTATTGATTTTATTTGGTATTTTAAATTCTGCGTTTTATTCTGTATTTTAAAAGCCTAATTTCTACATCAATTTCTACCTAATTTTTCCTAACGTAACAACATTCATTACGATTATTTTTTTATTTGATAAACTTTTAACGAATTTTTATTTGACAATCTACCGATACATTTATAACATTCGTATTTATTGGTTTATAACTAACACATCGTTTTCCAATTCCGTGAAGAACAAATTGCAACAATTCGTACAAAATAAGATTTTCCGTTGGCTGTTGTCAACGGCGATTTTTTGCTACGTTATTGTTCCAAAAATCGGTGCTTGTTATTGTTTGGATTGCCGTTGTAACCAAGATAACGGTTTACAACAAACAACCGTAACAGAAACAATCGTAGCCGAAACAACCGCAACCGCCGAAGATTCAACCGATTCGGTTTGTTGTAGCAGTAATTGTTGTTCGGAAGAACCGGAAATATCAACAGCAGAAACCGTAACTGTTGTATCTCACAGTTGTTGTTCTCAGATGTTAACTGATGCTGTTCCGGCTGACATTCAAGATAAATCGCCGGTTTGTCCTTGCTCTTTGAAGTCGGTTTCCAAACAACTAACTTTCATTTCGCCTTCCTCAATTTCGTTTCGGCAAAATTCGGATGAATTGTTGACTGATGGATATTCGCCGTATTCATTTTCGCAATTGTCTATTCCGGTTATTAAAATTGTTGTATTTTATCTATTTTACGAATCGCCGGTTTCGCGGCTACCGGTTCGTCTGCATCTCCTTTTGCTTGTCTTGCTGAATTAACGAAACGTCTGTTATTGACATCTGTTATTGACAATTGTTTCGTTTAATTTTTCAGACAATCCATTTTATTTTAAGGAGATTATTAATGGCTATTTCTGCAACGAATGCCAATTCCGGTTACATTTCCGGTACTGCGCAAAAAAGTAATGCATCCCAATCGGGCGGTGCTTCCTGCTGTTCTTCAAACGGCGGCAAACAAGCCTCGTGTTGTGTTGGGCGTAACCCGCAAGATTGCGTAACAATTTGTTCCGGCGGTCAAAGTCAGACTTTATCGGCACAAAAAACTGCAACTTATGCGCCGTTGCGTCAATCGGCAACTCAAACCAGCCGAACAGCATCGACCACGACAACGCTTCGAGGAAACAGTACATCGCAAGTTACCAATACCAATAATTACGGCAGAACCTCAACACAGGTTACCGGCAATTACGGTAGAACTTCAACGCAAGGTACCGGCAGTTACGGGAGAACCTCTGCGCAGGTTTACAGTTCATCACTTAGTTGGGTAAGATAACGCAACGGAAAGTGGGAAAGTTGATAGTGAATAACGGCAACAATAATTGATTGTCCCAAAGTTTACTATCAACTTTTTTTTTGCCGATTTTTCCGGCACTCTCGCCAACTTGCCCTTGTTTTCGAACGGAAATTGAATTAACATCAACCGGCGCAACAAACATCGCCTACCAACAATAATTCCGCTTGCGAACTATTCACTATAAACTATAAACTATTCCGATGTTGTTTCATTTTTTTTTTCAAAAATGATCGGCGTTTTGCCGTTTATTTTACCTGCTGAATAACCAGGCAAGATGATAAAAAACCGGAGCGGCAAAACAAAGAGAATCAACCCGATCTAAAAAACCGCTGTGTCCTTGAATTAATGTACCGTATCCACTCACACCGCGATCTCGTTTGATTGCCGACATGGTCATATTTCCGGCAAACCCCATCAGCGAAGTAATCAACGCAATCAAACCCGCCTGCCACCATTTGGGAAACGGCGTAAAATACCAAAGCGAAACACCTAATAATGCCGTTGTTACAGCACCGCCAAAAACACCTTCCCACGTTTTATTTGAATTAATTTTCGGAGCAACAACATGACGCCGCGAAGTGTGAGACCAAAGATATTGAAACACATCACCCAACTGAACAACAAGAACAAAAAAGAAAAGAAGTTGGAAATGTTTTCCACTTAACTTCGGTAAAATTCGATGATAAAAAGCCGGTAATAATTGTTCCGATTCATTGTGTTTCGGCAACTCCTCTTCCAGCGGACGAAGCGTTTCAATCACCGTATTTTCCAAACCATGATCAAGAATCGCCGCAGTGGGCATTTCTTCAGAAATAAACGAAACAGGAAGGTCAATTGTCAGCAACGCCGGTGCGTAACTTAATGAATAGACACAGATAATTAAACCGAGTTGAAGTTTTGCGGTTCGTTCCAAAAAACGTTTGGGATCGCCGGACGCCGCCATTGAACCGGGAAGAATCAAAAAAACATAACCCGGCAAAAGAATCGAAAAAAATTGATAAGGAACTAAACCCGTTTTGGAAACAAACCAATCAGGATTGATGCCAACCATAATAAATTGTAACGGCGTAAAAAATACGTAAATCCAAAATAATGTTTGATGATCAGCCGGACTTTTAGGGGTTAGAGTGATGTATTCGCGAAGAATGACAATTGATAAAATGAAAAAGAACAGTGTTGTTACAAGAGGACCGCAGATAAAAGCCACCGCCAATAAACCAAACAGCAACCACCAAGCCCGAATCCGCGTCCGAAATGTATCCAAAATCGCCGGATCGACACCATAATCAACATAACACCGTAACGCCCGAATCGCAACTGTTGCCGCAATCAGAAGTACAAGAACACCTATAAATAAACAACTCGTTAAAATATCCATGTTTATCAATATACCACAATTTATACGCTAATAAACTGGGGAGTACGCTAGTAAACTTGGGAATATTGGGAATAATAGTATTATTCAGATAACTTTCTAGTAACCGGTTTTTATTTAACTACAGAGAAATTTAACCACAGAAAACACAGAGTTCACAGAGAAGAGAAATTTCTTCTGTGTTCTCTGTGGTTAGATAAAAAATTCGTTCGTTATTAGAAGTTGCCAATTTTTAGAGATGTCCAATCTTTTAATCATTTTGTGGTTTGAGGACTTTCTCAATGGCATCGAGGACGGCTTTTTTGGTTTTTTCGTAAGACAATTTGGAGGAGGCACCGGCGGCTTGTTTGTGTCCGCCGCCGCCAAATAAGCCTGCCAGAAGACTACAATCAATCGTACTACGACTGCGGAAACTAATTTTGAAACTCCCATCCTTCAACTCGGAAATCAATACCGCCATTTGTGAACCTTTGATCTGAAGCGCCATGTTGATAATATCCTCAGATTCAGACGACAAAGCACCGGCAGCCTCAAAATCACTAAGCAAAATCCGAATCAACATGAGTTTGTCATCAAAATAAGGTTCAATTTGTGAAAGCGTCCGACCAATTAACCGGATTCGACCAAGCGATTCCTGCTCATACAATTTTTGATAAAACTCTGCCGGAACAACACCCGCATCAATCAATCCGGCAACAGTCCGATAAGTTTCCGCATTGACACTGGAAAACCGGAACCAACCGGTGTCCGTCGAAATAGCCACAAAAGCGGCTTCGGCAATTCCCCGACTCAAAGGAACATTCAACACCCCCGCAGCACGAACTACCAAAATTCCCGTCGCTTCGGCTTCGGAATCAATAAAACACTCCGCCCCAATATCATCGCCTTTGGCATGATGATCAAGAACTAATTTCCGTGCCTGCAAGTTTTTGAAAACAGAAGCCATTGCACCGAGTTGCGCCCAAGAACTGGTATCAAGAACAATAACCAAATCGGCGTGATTCATCCAGTTTTTGTCCTCTTCGGTCAAGTTTTCTAAAGGTTTAATACAACCGGTTTCATCAAGAAATGTCAGATTGGGCGGTGTCGGATGCGGGTTCACAATCCGAACTTCTTTGCCAAGAGAAAGAAGAATCAACCTCATCGCCAATTCGCTGCCGAGACAATCTCCGTCAGGGCGTTGGTGGGCGGTTAAAAGAATACGGGAGGACGAATGAATGATCGCAGCAAATTGTGACCAATTGATAGGAGATTTCATGAGATTATTAACAGTAAGAGATTGAAATTTCAGATAAATTTCCTTTATCCTACCCCAAATTAACACTTTGACAAGACCTTCCGACCAAAGTTGAGAGTTGAGTGTTGAGAGTTTCGCAATGCGGAGTTATTATTTGGCGGGATTATTATCGGGATTATTATTTGGTACTCAACCCTTATTATTTGGTAGTCAACCTTTCGCCGCAAAGGTTGGTCGGCGTACTCGCCGACAGTTGACCATGTTTTCGTTCCAGATCAACCGTTGCGACCCGTAGGTTAGATAACCTTCGGCGAAGGGATCGCCTACCTTTTAATTTTAAATTCAAAAGGTAGCCAATGTTTCGCCGAAGGGCTTTCAC
>JAISNF010000504.1 GCA_031276415.1 Planctomycetaceae bacterium | reverse complement strand
TTTGTTTTAACACATTAGCGGTATAAATCGCATGACCAATATCAAAACAAAAATCTATTGAACATTCCATCATAACGCGTTGAACCTCTGTAGGGTCGTATCCGTTACAAATGATGAATTGACTGTCAAGTTTTCCATAATATGGTTTGTTTTCAATAACCATTTTGTTCGTTTGTGTATCATATTTTGATTTTATGATTTTGAACTGATTTATTGTTTCTTCAATTTTACCTTCGCAACCAGGATGAAAAATAATTGTGTCCGCTGATAAATTATCGCCGAATTGAAACGCTTCCTCCGCTAATTCTAAATTCCTTTTTAAACATTCCGCTTTTGCCGGATTAAAACCAACCGATGAATGCGCCGCATGAATGATAAACGGAATTTTCTTTTTCAACGATTTCCAAATTTCAATTGTACGATTAAACGAATCCGGTACTGCAAACAATTCAATATAATGATACAATCCTGCCTCAAAAAACTTCTTTGCATCATCAAAATAATCACAATTTGTTGACCATATTTTTAAGCCAAACCGATACATTATTTCACCACTTCTTTAATTATTTTAACAATATATTTTACATCGTTAGTTGTCAAATCGGCGTAAAGCGGTAATGACATCGTTTTTTCGTAATATTTTTCTGACAACGGAAAATCGCCGGTTTTATATCCGTAATCTTTATAAAACGGTTGCGTATGAACCGGAATATAATGAACTTGTAAGTTAATTCCGCACGACGATAAATCAGTAAATATTTCTCGTTTCGATTTTTTCACAACATCAAAATTTACTAACAACGGACAAAGATGAAAACAAGTTTCCGAATACGTTTTTTCATCAAGGAACGAAAATCGTTTATCATTGCCAAGTAATGTTTTATAGGTTTCGACAATTTTTCTACGTTTGGCTTTGAATTTATTGATACGTTTAAGTTGTGAAATACCGAGTGCTGATTGAATATCTGTCATACGTCCGTTGTAACCCAACATCTGCATTTCATAATACCATTGCCCATCGTTTTTATGTAATAGTTTCGGATTTTTGGTCATGCCGTGTGAACGGAACATTATTAGTTTTTCGTACAGTTCTTTATCGTTAGTCATAATTGCGCCGCCTTCGCCTGTTGTAATTGTTTTGACCGGATGAAACGAAAACGTTGTTAAATCGGAATAGTTACACGAACCAATTTTTGTATTTTTATAATCTGATCCCAAAGCATGAGCCGCATCTTCAACAATTTTTATGTTATGTTTTTTCGCTATATTCTGTATCGATTGCATATCGCAAGGTTGACCGGCAAAATGTACAGGAATAATTGCCTTTGTTTTTGGCGTAATTTGCTTCTCAATATTTTTCGGATCAATATTCGCTGTTGTCAAATCAATATCGGCAAATTTTACATTTCCTCCAACATAAACAATACAATTCGCCGAAGCCAAAAAAGTATTCGGCGATGTAATTACCTCATCATCCGGTTCAATCTCTAAAGCCAACATTGCCAAATGAAGCGCTACTGTTCCGTTTGCAACAACAACCGCATATTTTGCTCCGGTATATTGACACAACGCCTCTTCGAATTTTGCAACAAACGGTCCTTGCGTCAAAAAATCCGAACGCATCGCCTTAATAACCGCGTTAATATCCGCTTCGGAAATTGATTGATGACCGTATCCGTAACTTTTCATTTTATATTATGCAATTTTTATTAATTCTGAAATTTCTAGTTTTTCATTTATTAAAAACAACTTCAGCATTGATGTTCTAATTTGTCCTTGTTTGATGAAAACCGAATTAACATATCAATAATTTAGTAAAATTTAGAGCATGACTACAACTAATGAACAAATTCTGCATATTTACTTGCTACAATACCATTCTCTATTCTTAAACAAGGAATTCCATCTATGATCGGATATACTTTCAATGAATCGGGACTAAACAATACATTATTTTTCTCTTGCAATGGCGTTTTAAATTGCGGATCAGCAAGAATAAATGAAGGTTCTGATGTTGTACTATTTTTTTGTATTATCATAATTGCCGTTGGATTTAATGGATTGGCTGTATATTTGAACAATTTGTACTCTACTACGTTATATTCTAATTTGAGGGCTGTTTCCTCTAACCCTTTAATATATCCGTGTTCGTCCATTCTTTGTTTAGATTCTTCACTTGCTAATTCATAACTTGGCTCAAGTAGGATTAAATATTTTTTTGCAACACGAAATAGTTCTTGTAAAATAGGTTGTTCTTTACCACGATTGGGTTCGATAGCATGTGCAGTATAAACGATGTCAAATGCGTTATCTGCACATGGTATGTTTAATAAATCTCCAGTAAACAATACCGTATTTTTACAGTTCTGACTTTTCAACCAATTTCTCGCGTATGCAATACGCGACCAACTAATATCAAAACCATAACTTACAATTGGCGTCTCAAAATGTTGTAACAGATGGCTCAATGTATTTCCTTCACCAATACCAGCCTCCAATATTGATTGTGGATTAGGTGTTAACGAATGTATAATTTTTTTCAGTTCGGTCCCAACATTCTCGTGTAATTTCTTTGAAATAGGATCATTCATCATCGCGCAATAACTTCCAGCCTGTAAATCGTATGCAATTTCTATTATCTGTGTCGTATTACAAACATTATATTTCTTGCGTAAGTATTCTGAGATATTAACCCCATTTTGATACAGTTCTTTTAATTTCTGTATCGAAATTATTTCTCTCTCTCTCTCTCTCTCTCTCTCTCTAATAGTATATTTGACATTGGCGTTAATTATTGTTAAATATTTAAATTAGTTAAATTCAGTTCTTTAATATCATTTCATCCATAGTTGTAATTACAATCCTCTGTAATACCAACAAGTATCTTAAACTAATACGAAATCCAATTTTGTATTTGTTCCATAAAATAAATGAAACGATCTTTTTAGGCGGCGTCCACAACTCGCCAAACAGGTTTATTTGAATTTTTTTCTGTTACTGTTTCATTGCTTATTTCGGCAATGAGTTTTTGCATTTGTTCAATATTGAGCCAATCGCTGTTATTACCGCTGTGATATTCGAAGTCATTTTGTACAGGTTTACCTGATAATTTTTTGTCCGGCGGATACGCATCGGGATAAATAACATAATGATTATTCATTTCAATTGTATTTCTTGCATCTTCAACCGAAATCATCATTTCATGAATTTTTTCGCCAGGTCGAATACCAACCTCTTTAAGCGGTAAATTGGGAGCAATTGCTTTGGCAAGATCGGTCATTTTCATTGACGGAATTTTCTTAACAAAAAGTTCGCCGCCATTCATATTCTCAACCGCATAACATACCAAATCAATCGCACTCTCAAGTTTTAACCAAAACCGCGTCATCCGATAATCCGTAATTGGAAGTTCTTTTACTCCGTTGCGTATCAACTTTTGAAAAAACGGAATAACCGAACCGCGACTACCGGCAACATTACCGTAACGTACAACTGAAAATTTTGTCCTTTTTGTACCGGAATAAACGCTGCCGGCAATAAACAATTTATCACTACAAAGTTTAGTAGCACCATAAAGATTGATTGGCGAACATGCTTTATCTGTACTCAAAGCGACAACCTTTTTTATTCCGCGATCTATTGCCGCTTCAATAATATTTTGAGCGCCAAGAACATTTGTCTTAATTGCTTCAAATGGGTTATATTCGCAAGCCGGAACTTGTTTAAGTGCTGCTGCATGAATGACAATATCAATCCCGTCAAATGCACGCATCAAACGATCTTTATCACGAATATCGCCCAAGAAAAAACGTAACTTTGGATTATCGATAAATTCCGCCATATTCGACATTTCGAATTGCTTAAATTCGTCGCGTGAAAACACGACAATACGTTCCACTTCGGGACATTGGGTTAAAACTCGTTTGATAAAACTCTTACCAAATGACCCCGTTCCACCCGTTACTAAAATTGATCTACCTGTAAACATCTATTTTGTAATAATAAATTTTTGTTTATTGACTGAAATTATCACTAAAGTTGCAAGGAAAAAAAACATATATGAAATTGAATAAGCCAACGCCATTCCAACGGCACCCAAGCCGAATTTTAAAAAATAGTAAAGTAGTCCTAATTGCATAAGCAAAATCAATATAACTGCCCCACTATACTCCCACATGCGATTAAGGCTGATACATTGTCGGCATGTTAAACTTTCGCCTGCACGAAAAATAACCCCGCAACACACAATTACAAGTACAAGCCAGCCTTCTTCAAATCCATTTCCATATAAACTCATAACCCAATGGGACATACATACCATCGGTATAATAAATAACGATACGATTCCAATTATTAAAAGTAATATAAAATGGGATAATTTTTGATACTTAACAACATCTTTTTTACCTAATAATTCGCTAAACATCGGCATGGAAACAGAACCAATTTGTCCGGATATATAACACATAATTGTTTCAATTTGTATTGCCGCAACGAATATTCCCAACTCATGAAATCCATTTGGTGATGCTGCTAACATCATACGAAAAATTACTGTAAAAAAGATATAAAAGAAACCGCATAAAAATAACGGTAAACTTAATTTCCATAAAATTGGATATTCTTTCCAAGCATCAATAAATGAATAACGTATTTCAAACTTACAAATATTACGATATATAAAAATGCTATTGATTAAAACATTCACAGCTGCAGCTATTCCTACACCAATAATTGTTCCATTAATTCCTGCATAGATAGTTCCGACAATATATAGTGGAATCGCTAATAAACCACTAATTAAATTTACAAAAGCTAATCCACGAAAGTCTTGAAAACCTGCCATAATGCCCATTTGTATTCCACCAAATGTTATAAAAATCAACATCACAATTGATATTCGAAACTCATTGACTAAATGTGGAACTTTCAATACTGACGAATTACAGATTAATGGTGCTGTTAAGTATAATCCTATTGCCAGCATCAAACATGTTACAAATGTAAATAAATAACAAAGCCCAATAATTCGTCCGATTCGTTTTTTGTCATTCGATAATAATTCAGCAATATGTTTTGTTGCAGTAGTACCAAGTCCAAAACTTGATAATACGATAAAAACATCAGTTACTGACTTAATTAAACCATATTCACCATAAAGTTGTGTTCCTAATATTCTTGCAACTATAATCATTGCAATAAACTTAAATCCGCTTCCAGCTCCATTACCAACAACTGTCCAAAACGTTCCACTAACAATTCACTTTCCAATCGGCGAATTTTGTACACGTTCCAAAACCGGTCTGCAAACCGATGGACAATATCTGTCGGCTAATGTTGATAAACTCAATTTAACTTCCTTGTATTAAAATTATAGTTGCAAAATTAACCTGTTTTCCGAAGTTCATCTGTTTTGGGGAGAACTCTAAATTGTATCGTTTTCGTACCGCATTCGGGTTGATATTCTTCAACGATTTTCTGTAACATTTCTCGAACTTCTGCTACGGGTGAATCTTTCATCAGTAAAAGTTCGTGAATTTGTTCATTAACAATGTTCCAATCAAAACGTCGGTGGGCGGCGCAACGTAATTTGGGATGTGATGTTCGAATCGCTTTTTCGGAATCAAAATATA
>JAISNF010000607.1 GCA_031276415.1 Planctomycetaceae bacterium | reverse complement strand
AAACGTGTTGGCGGTTATTTCAAAAACCTTTGTAAAAACTAAGGAGTTTAACAATGGAAAATTTAGTGAGATTTTTGGTTGTGTTTGTTGAAAATTTGTTGGTGAAGTTCCAAAAAATGTTAAACTTGGCAGATTGGGCAAAATGGATGGGGGGGGGGGGGGGGATTGGCGTAAAGAGAGAATAACGAATCGTAAAGATTGTTCACGTTCTAATCTCTTTTCCCAAAACCTCTTAACTCGTTTCCGCTCTTCACCGTTCGGCTTTACACTTGTCGAACTTCTTGTGGTCATTGCGATTATCGGCGTCTTAATCGCTCTGCTGTTGCCCGCTGTTCAGGCGGCACGTGAGGCGGCAAGACGTTCTCAGTGTGTCAATCATCTCAAGCAGTATATGCTTGCGATTCACAACTATCATGATTCCCATATTTCTTTACCTCACGCCTGCGGCGGTCCAAAATCTCCAACCGGCGAAGAACCAACTATTCGCCATCACCATCTTTGGGGAACAGCATTGTCTGTTTTGCCGTTCATGGAACAATCCGCACGGTTTGATGTTTGGTTGACTATGCAGAAAACCTACAATGGTCAATGTCCGCCGCCATGGAACAACACAACTCAGGCAAACGCTTTTGCTGAATTTTATGCTGAACCAATTGCGACATTTCTTTGTCCATCTGATTCCGGCGCAAAAATTTCATTAACATGGCTTGGCAATCATGACCACGCACGCGGAAGTTATGTCGTTTCACGCGGCGATCTCATTGAAAATAATTACAGTTACAGCGCGACAGAAAACATTTATACGCGTAGTCCATTCGGACGAAATATTTATTTCAATTTTTCAGATGTAAGCGACGGAACCAGTAATACTATCGGTTTAAGTGAACGAGTTTGTACACCGGATGATTCAACCCGCAAAGTTAAAGAATCTTTCGTCGCTTTGACAACATTTTATTACAATCCAAGTGTTTGTGCCGCATTGAACCAAAACGGGGAATATCCCACTACTGGGTCAACAATAGGAATACATGAATTTGGTCTTCTTTTTGCAGGAATTCCATATCACAACGGTTTCACAACGGTGTTACCGCCCAATGCGGCATCTTGTGGAAATGCTACTAATCATTCGTTTGGTATTTTTTCACCAACGAGTCATCATTCCGGTGGAGTCAACGGGGCAAAAATGGACGGTTCTGTTTCATTTATCTCCGAAACAATTGACTGCGGGAATATCACCTGGTCACCCGGCGGTACTACAACCTCTCACAACGCCACAAGTAAACCAGGACAAGCGTCAAATTACGGTGTTTGGGGTGCCTTAGGAACCCGCGCCGGAAAAGAAAGTAAGTCACTTTAATTTTTGTTTATTGTTGACCGGCTTACTTTCGAAAAACGTACTCTGTTCCTGTAGAATGGTTTCTGTTCCGAAAAGTAAACCGGTTTGTCACTTTTTCTATTTTACCTTAATTGGAGGTTTATCATGAAAATTCGTAGCAGATTTGGTTTTACACTGGTAGAACTTTTGGTGGTCGTTGCAATCATTGGCGTTTTGATTGCCTTACTGCTTCCTGCAGTTCAGGCGGCACGCGAGGCAGCAAGACGGATGCAATGTACCAATCACCTGAAACAGTACATGATTGGTATTCACAACTATCATGACACAACAACAAGTTTTCCGCACGGACGCGGTGGACCAACTTCCCCAAACGGGAATGTCAATCACGGTTACGGTTGGGGAACAACTCTTGCCGTTCTTCCCTTTGTGGAACAGCAGGCTCGATTTGATCGGTGGCTGGAAATGCAGAGAACTTACAATGGACAAGCACCGGCTCCATGGAATAACACGACCCAATCCGATGCGTTCCCAGACATTTACGCCGATCCGATTTACACATTTACTTGCCCTTCCGATGGTCCGGCACGAAAACCAATGACATGGCTTACGGGAGTTGGAGGTAAAACAGTTGAACACGCACGCGGTAACTATGCAACGTGTCGGGCTGATTTGATTAACAATAATCACAGTTGGGCAACTACTGATAATCAATACACCCGCGGCGTTTTTGGTGCAGCCGTTTATTACAATATGTCGGACATCACGGACGGAACAAGTAATACGATTGGTTTGAGTGAACGGGTTGTTGCTCCCAATAACGCAACAAGATTTGCGATTGAATCCATCTATCAAGGTGGTGCATCAGTTGAAACAAATCCGACAAGCGGTTGTGCTACGTACAAAGTCGGTAATGTGTATCCAAGCGGAACCATTGCGACAAGAGAAAATGGTTTACTTTTTAGCGGACATATTTGGCATACCGGTTTTAATACGGTTTTGCCGCCCAATTCAGCATCATGTGTAAACACTGGTGTACATAATTGGGGACTTATGTCTGCTAATAGTCATCATACAGGAGGAGTCAATGCCGCTAAAATGGACGGTTCGGTTGTTTTTGTTTCGGAGACAATTGATTGCGGTAATCAAACGTGGTCTCCCGGAGGAACCGCCGCAACACCGAATAGTATCGACAAACCTTCAAGTGAATCCAATTATGGCGTTTGGGGAGCGTTGGGAACTCGTGCAGGCGGTGAAAGTAAAGGATTGTGAAATTGTACGGCATCTGAAAATTTTAATCAAATAATTTCCGTTTTTTTATTTTTAACCACTTACTTTAATTATTTACAAAAGGGAGTAAAATGAAATTTCGTTTATTTATTTTAATTGTTCCGTTTATTTTTGTTTTATTGTTTCTGGCAGGTTGCGGCGGTAATAACCGACCGGAAAATTTGCCGGCTCTTCAACCTTGTACTGTTAAGGTCATGATGGCGGGTGTTCCTGTTGAAGATGCTATCGTTTCATTTAGTCCCGAAGCGGGACAATGGTTCGGAAACGCAATAACAAATTCAGCAGGAACCGCAAAAATATTGACACAAGGTAAATTTGTTGGTGTACCGCAGGGAACTTACAAAGTTTTGATTAATAAATCCATTTCAAGCAATCCGAATTGGGTTCCTCAATCAGAAGGTGAATCTGCTCCGCCAACAATTCATCATATCAATCTCAAATTTTCGGATACGGTGAAAACTCCGCTTTCCTGTGAAGTAAAAGAAGGAACCAACCACTTCGATTTTGAAGTAACACCGCCATAAAATTCAATGTCCTTTATGGTAAAAAAAAAAATTGTAACCATTTACGAATATTTTTAAATCATTCAAAATATTGCCGTGAACGGTTACAAATTATGGCAACTTTTAATGTTCACTTTAATCTTTAACTTTATTTCCAATTATGAAACATTTAGTATTTTTGTGTTTAACTTTTAGTTTGTTTGGTTTATCGGGTTTTCTCAATGCTCAAGAGCAAGGCGATTCACTTGTTCCTGCAACAGTTTTGCGACCGGTTCCGGCACAATATGCGGATGATCAGCGGGCATTTCAGGGGATTCCGAGTATGACCGCTGCTCCGAATGGTCGGCTTTGGGCAACATGGTACACCGGCGGTATCACCGAAGGCGATGAAAATATTGTTCTCGTCGTAACAAGCAGTGACGCCGGTAAAACATGGTCGAAACCACTTTTTGCGATTGATATTCCGGGACCGGTTCGGGCTTACGATCCGTCCATGTGGACAGATCCACACGGTGATGTTTGGCTTTTTTGGGCGCAAAGTCATCATTGGTGGGATGGTCGAAGCGGAGTTTGGTTTATGAAAACCAATTCGGGAGACCGCGAAGACGCCCAATGGTCAGAACCTAAACGAATTTGTGATGGGATTATGATGTGTAAACCGATTACCGATTCAAAAGGTCGTTGGATTTTACCGGTTTCCGTTTGGAATATTGAACCCGATCACCCTAACCGCACATTTTCACCGGGTGCTCATTTTGTTGTTTCCGAAGACAAAGGAATTACCTGGCAATCGCTCGGATGTTCGGTAATTCCACGAAAAGACGCTTTGTTCGATGAACACAATATTGTTGAAAAAAAGGACGGTTCCTTTTGGTTGCTGCATCGTACAAAATATGGTATTGCGGAATCTATTTCGGCGGACGGCGGTAAAACATGGAGCGAAGCCAAACCGTCTGTTTATCCGCATACATCATCACGTTTTTTTGTACGGCGTTTGAAATCCGGTCATTTGTTGTTTGTCAAGCATGGCGGTCTAACACAACTTACAGGACGAAGTCATCTTCAGGCTTTTATTTCCGATGATGATGGAAAATCTTGGAAAGGCGGTCTCATGCTTGACGAGCGAAACAATGTTTCCTATCCAGACGGCGATCAAACGAAAGATGGAACAATTTTTGTTATTTACGATTTTGATCGGGCTGGGGCTAAAGAAATTTTGATGGCACGATTTACCGAAGAAGATGTTTTAGCAGGAAAAATTGTTGCGCCAAACAGTGTGTTGCGGTTGTTGGTGAACAAAGCCACTGCGGTTTATCCTCAATCCGATGCGCACGCCAAAAAACTTGAATTTGAACCGGCTTCCAATTCCGACGGTAAACCGATTCGGTTTGGAAATTCCCCGACATTGGAACTGAAAAAAGCCGAGTCGGATATTTTCAAAAAAGACGCAAAACTGTTTACCAATCGTGATTATCGGCTTCTCAATTATCCCAAAGAACTTGAAGGCAAGAAATTTGTTCGCAGTGAAATTCAAGGAACCGAAGTGATTTGTACCAGTCCGGGGATTTTGTACGTTTTTACTCCGTTGCCAAACCGGAATAAAGACAACGTAACTGAAACGCTTTTGAAATCCGGTTTTGAAAAAGTTGCGGTTCCTGAGATGCTTTTTTTCGGTAATTATGTGGGCAACATCGCCACGATGTATCAAAAAGAAGTCAAAGAAGGCGAAACAATTAAATTAGGTATTTGGAATATAATTGTTTATTGAACTGTTATACTTTTTGCGTATCAGAATGTCGGATTCTTGACGTAACTGTTTATTCTATCGCAGATTGTTTTAAATGCGTCCGCAGATGACGCTGATAAACGCAGATTGTTTTTAAAAATAATCTGCGTCTATCTGCGGACTCGTTTTGTATTTAAAAATAATCTGCGGACGTGTTTTTTCTGTGGTCATTATTATTGATTTTCTTTCAATCGGATTAACGCACTTTCACGGTGAGCGGTTAATCCTTCTTTGGTGGCAAGAATTTCAATGTCCGGCGCTAATTGCGCTAAACCG
>JAISNF010000605.1 GCA_031276415.1 Planctomycetaceae bacterium | reverse complement strand
CCCGTCCCTGCGGGACTTAGGAAATATCACGGAATTTCTACACTAAACTGAGACACTATTGAATAAATACAAATTTTTCTTCTCTGTGCTCTCTGTGTCCTCTGTGGTTAATAAAAATATATCTGTGGTTTTTAGAAGTTCCCTATTGTGAATAATTGCGAAAAAATTTTTTTGGAAAATTCGGTATTGGAGAATTTTGGGAAATTTTGTATATTGCGTTTGCTTTATTTTGCAAGAACCGGAAATTAGGATCAAAACCTTCGGTAAATCATCGGAATCAATAAAATATCCGATATGTGTGTACTGAAAAGGACTTCGGGTACAACAATGAATCATTTTAAGTTTTTCAAGTCATCGGTCATAAATTGCATCGTTTTAATCTCGCTACTATTTTACAGCACCACCATTCTAGGTGATGACGCCTCTGATCGTTTTGCGGCGGCAAAATCGTTGTTCGATCTTAAACAGTACGAACAGGCTCGAACCGCATTCGAAACCTTTATCATCCAATACCCAAAACATACCCAAACAAACAACGCAACTTATTATCTGGCAGAATCATTGCTCTACCTCAAACAATACGCCTTAGCCGAAAATTATTATCAACGGCTCGTTGCGCCCGGTCTGGATAACCCCTTCGCTATCGCCGCCCTCTTTCGTTTAGGCGATATTCCCTATTTACAAGGACAATTCAATATCGCAAAACCGCGATTAGAAGAATTTGTCGAAAAACTGCCGCACGATAACAATTTGCAATACGTGTTGTATTATCTTGGCGATATTGCCATGCGAAACAGCACGGCAGGCAGTGCGGCTGGCAGTGCGGCAGATAATGCAGCGGAAGAAGCAGAATGGTATTTCAGTCAATGTGACCGCATGTTTCCAAACGGAGCCAAAAGTCTTGAAAACAAAATCGGATTGGCTTGGGCAAAAAATCAACTCGGAAATGTTACCGAAGCAAACGCAATCTTTCAACAGTTAATGAATAGTCCCGATCCGTTGGTTGTGGAAACGGCAACCTACCAATGGGGCGTAACCCTGTTTGAACGCGGTAATTTTCAGGAAGCAATCACCACACTCACCGAATTTCAAAACCGCTGGGCAACAAGTCAATATTTTACGGATTCAATGCGCGTTTTGGCTCGCTGCAAGGGCGGACTCGGTGATTACAACGGAGCATTGCAAGCGTTTTCCCGAATTTCACCGCTGACAATCGATGATAATCTCGTCAAAGTTCGCTGTTTTTACGGTTTGAAACAAATTCAGCAGGCACAAAATTTGTTGACGGAAATAGAACGGGCAAATAATCCGGCTTATCGGGACGAAATCGCCCTTTTGAAATCGGTGTTTTTCTTTGACCAACGCGATTGGCAACGAACAATTTTCACATTGGAATCCTTCCTTTTGCCCCAATACAACACGACAAACAACACAACAAACGGGACAGCAAACGGGACGGCAAACAGTCAAGTTATGTTCAATTATCTGACTCAACCGGCGCAAACCGGCGTGCAAAAATTGAATGACGAATCGTTTATGAAAGCGTGTTCTTTGCTGGCGCAGGCTTATGCGAAAAACGGTGATTCGGCTAAGGCAAACACAATTGTTCGGGAAATGCAAAATCAAGCGACCTTGCTCGGACATTCGGAACTGCTTGCCATCGTCACGGAAACAATCAATCAATTAACCGAAACCGCAGATTCCCCAAGAAAACCACAAAACTTTTTTCCGGGCAACGGTTCTTGGGCAGGTCGGAATCCGGCTGGCAATGGAAATAATAATGGAAGTAATGGAAACAATAGTTCACGCGGACAAAATTCCGGCGGACAATGGAATCCAAACGGAAACTTTGGAAACAATGGAAACTTCGGAAACAGCGGAAACTTTGGAAACAACGGAAGTATTGGACAATGGACACCGGCTAACGGCGGCGGACGTTTTACGGGACGTGCGCCATCGCCCACAACACAAGGAACAGATTTAGACCGTTTTTGGCGGGCGTCCTATTTTTATGATCAGAAAAATTATTCCGCTGCGGCACAACAATTGGAGCAAATCCTTGCAACACAATATAACCAGTTGAGAACACCAAAACAGTATTATATCAATTATGTTGTTACGGGAGCGGAAGGCACACTGAATGAAACAACTTTTGCCAAAGCCTGTTCCCTTTTGGCGTTGTCCAAAGCCCAATTGGGAGATATTGAGCAGGCGAAAGCGATATTTTCAACATTGGAAACACGATTGAAGTTGTCGGACACCGTTCAGAAAAATTTGTGGCAGGAAACCCATGACCAATTGGCTGAACTGGCAAAAAATTTCAACCCGTCAGGAAATTCAGGAACTGCCGGAAATTCAGAAACCGGAACAACCACACAACCAATCCTTTCCGAAATAGAACAACGTAAAATTATTCGCGAATGTAATTCGCTTTACAAAGCAAAACGATATGAGCAGGTTGATGCTAAACTTGCAGATTTTATTTCCAAAAAACCGGAGGAATCTGTTTTTGCGGAGGCGTTATTGCTTCGGAGCAAAGCGGCTTATCAACTTGGTAAGGAACGGGAAGCCGTTACATTACTTGAGAAAATTATTGACGGATTTTCGTCATCGCCGCAATATCAGGATGCACTCTGGTTTCTTGGAATTTATTACGATTCTTACGGCGACACAATTAAATCGGTTGAATATTTTCAATTATTGGCGGATCGCTTTCCGAACAGTAAACATATTGACGGAGCGTTATATTTTTTGGCGTTGGATGATTTACAAAATGGAAACGGACGCAAAGCAACAACTTATCTGACAAGAATTTACCGGAATTATCAAGCCGGTGAACATTGGTCGCATGCCGCCTGGACCTTAGCGTATGAAGCCTACAAAAAAAAGGATTACGCTCAGGCAGAGATTTATTTACAAAAACTCTTGCAGCATCCGCCTGACGTAGTTATACTTGACCGTGCGCTTTATTTGAAGGGTGAACTTTCGTTGCGGAAAAATGAATATGAAACCGCTTTTATTGCATTTCGTGATCTTGGCAAACTTTGCCCCGAAAGTCCGCTTTGCGATGAAGCCGCCAAAAACGCAAACCTCGCCGCCGGAAAAACAACAAAAATCAGATAACTTTTTTTTAGTTAATAGTTTATAGTGAATAGTGAATAGTTGCGCAAGCGTTGTTTTGAGGTGGCGAGTTGAAATCAGATTATTATTCAGAATTTGAAGGTAGGCGACCTTTCGCCGCAAAGGTCGGTCGGCGTACTCGCCGACAGTGAATCAGAGGAATGTTGGTAACCTGTGTTGTTCCAACGTTTTGATTTCTGATTTCCGTCCGTAAAACAGGGGCAAATCGGCGAGTACGCCGATGCAACGTTTCAGGCGAAACGTTGCCTAACTACTAACTACTAACTATTAACTATTAACTATTAACTATTAACTAAAATAGATTCGTGGCTGGAGAAGTACTTTCGCAGGAAGAAGTTGAAAATCTCTTGAACATCATGTCGATGTCGGAGAAAAAAGACGCAAAACCCGCTGTAACAACAGGCGGAAAAACTGCGCCGGCAGCACCCGGAATTGGGGCATTGGGGCGAAGTGCTTCTCCGGCGATTTCTTCCGGTTCTACTTGGAGTCATCATGAAAAAATCGGTCCCGTCAATTTCAAAAGTCCCGAACGTGTTAATCGGGAACAAATGAAAACATTGCAAACAATGCATGAAGGTTTTGGTCGCAAGTTTGCTGCCGGACTTTCAGCGATGTTGCGAACAGTGATTGATGTGAAGTTGACGAGTGTGGATCAATTGGCGTACAGTGAATTTATTTTTGGTCTTGACAATCCGACGTGTTTTAATTTGCTTCGGGCGGAACCGCTTGAAGGCAATCTGATTCTTGATATTAATCCGTCGATTATTTATCCGATGATTGACCGCTTGCTTGGAGGGGGACGTGAAGGAACATTGGTAACGCGCCGCCCATTGACGGATATTGAGCAACGGCTTGTGTTACGGATTACGAAATTATTTCTCAAGGAGTTGAAACATGCTTGGGAAAATGTGTTGGAGTTGGATTTTGAAGTTATTCAAACGGAAAGTAATCCGCAATTGATTCAGATTGTTCCGCCGAATGAGGTGGTGGTGTTGCTTTGTTTTGAGGTGGCGTTGACGGAAGTTCGGGGAACCATCAATCTGTGTATTCCTTACAATTCTTTTGAACGAATCGCCGGTAAATTAAACACCAACGCATGGACAACCTACAATAAAAAACAGGCAACTCCGCAATCTATTAAGAAAATCAGTAAATCAATTCGCAATGTCCATGTTCCGCTCAAAGTCAAATTGGCGGATGCCAAAATTAAAATGCATGAACTCCTTCAATTACGGGTCGGCGATATTATTTGCACGCAAAAAAATGTGAATACACCGCTTTTGGTCAGTGTCAAAGGTATTCCGAAATACTGGGGACGTCCCGGAACTTATAAAGGTTATACCGCCATACAAATTGATGAAACAATTGATGATCCAACAGACATCATCGCACAAGAATAATTTTTTTAGTGAATAGTTTATAGTGAATAGTGAATAGTTGCGCAAGCGTTGTTTTTTCCTCGCCCTGAAAGGGCAATACAAGCCAGCCCGCCGCAACGCGGCGGGTCAGTCGCCCGACACCAACCGCCCTGAAAGGGCAATATATGATAGTTGATAATGAATAGTTTATAGTTGCGCAAGCGTTGTTCAAATGTTACGTTGTTTTTTTTATTTAACCACAGAGAACCCAGAAAAAAAGCGTCCGCAGATTGTCGCAGATGATTTTTAAAATACAAAACAATCTGCGGACAAATTCGTCGTTTTTAGAATTTCCCTGTAAACTGTAAACTCTTAACTACTAACTATTAACTCTTAACTATTAACTAATAACATGTTTAGTATTTTGTTTTTTGTGATTTCTTTTTTTTCTGCTGTGGATTCTCAAGGGGAATATGCATGGCAACAACTTTTTGACGGCAAAACGCTTACTGATTGGTCTGTTCCGGTTTTTGGGGGCGACGGCGAGGTGAAGGTCAAAGAGGGGCATTTGGTGATTGGTCAAGGAGCCATGATAACCGGTGTGAAATACGAAAAAGTTTTTCCCCGCGTTAATTATGAAATTCGTTATGAAGCCAAACGGACAATGGGCAATGATTTTTTTGCGGCGTTGACTTTTCCGGTAAACGATGGCTGTTGTACGTTTATCAATGGCGGTTGGGGCGGTGGAACGGTGGGTTTGAGTTGTATTGACAACATGGATGCATCGGAGAATGAGACGAGTTCGTTTTTCAGTTTTACGGACAATCAATGGTATCGGTTCCGTATTTTTGTGACCGGAACAATCATTCGTGTCTGGATTGACGAACCGACCAAAGACGGCAAGCGTAAAGAAACGCTGATAATTGATCTGAAAATCGACGAAAAGAAAATTTCGTTGCGTGATGAAACTTCCCAATATCAGCCGCTTGGTTTTTGTACATGGGTGAGCGAAGGACATCTCCGCAATATTGAATACCGCAAACTAAAACCCGAAGAAGTCAAATAGTAACAGAGAATTGATAATGGAGAATAAAATGAACTTATTTAACCACAGAGAACACAGAGAGCACAGAGAGGAAAAATTTCATTTTATATTTTATAAAGTTATTTTAGATCAAAAGTCAATTATAATTATAATATTAAATATAAATAACGTTTTGATTCCAGTTAAAAATTTCCTCTGTGTCCTCTGTGGTTAATAAAAAATAAAATTTACGATTATGTCGGTTCTTCTTCTTAACATGCCGTTTGCGCAACTTCGTTGGGCTAATCTTGGTTTGAGTTTATTAAAAAGTGCGTTGACGGTTCGGGGAATTGATTGTGATTTGAAAAATCTTTGTTTTTTATTTGCGGAGCGTGTCGGGTTTGATTTGTATGATTGGATTGCCGGGCATTTTGCGTTTGTTCTTGGCGGCGAACATCTTTTTGCGAAAGCCTATTTCGGTAACAGGTTGCCGTCAACAGAACAATTTTGGAACGACATTTTACTTTGGACGGAACCGGAACTTGATGAACGGGACAAGATTGATTTTGAAACGGTTTCTGCGGCGGTGTTACCATTTTTGGACGATTGCATGAAATTGATTGATTGGCAACAGTACAAAATTGTCGGTTTCACCACTTCCTATCAGCAGACATTATCTTCACTTTGTTTAGCGCAACGGATAAAAAAGCAATATCCGCATATTCGGATTGTTCTTGGCGGAGCGGCATGTGAAGGCGAAATGGGCAATGAACTTTTACAACAATTCAAGGAAGTTGATTATGTTTTTACGGGCGAAGCGGATTATACATTTCCGCTGGTTGTACAAATTATTCTTGACGGAACAATCGACAAGCAATTGTTACCGAAAAGTGTTTTGTCGGGAACAACCCGCCGCAACAATATTGAGACGGAATTGTTGGTATTGCAAAATGAAAAAAACTCGGCACAAATATTTGAAACGAATGATTTTGAATCGATCATTACTGATCTGGATCATCTTCCGCCGCCGGATTTTGATGATTATTTTTCTGATTGGCGTTGTAGTCCGTTACGGGATGAGGTGAAGCCTTTATTGTTTTTTGAAACATCGCGCGGTTGTTGGTGGGGGGAACGCCGGCAATGTTCTTTTTGTGGTCTCAACGGTCATTCGCTTCGGTTTCGCTGTAAAACTCCGCAACACGCAGTGGACGAACTTGTCGAACTCGTTAAGCGTTACAAGATACAGGAAGCCTGCTTTTCGGACAATATTTTTGCCAAAGAGTATTTTGAAACGTTTTTGCCGTTATTGAAGTCATCGGGGCTTGAACTTCGTTTTGAGTTTGAGATGAAGGCGAACCAGAAAAAGGAGCATGTTCGTAAGATGCTTGATGCCGGTTTGGCGGCGGCGCAACTTGGTATTGAAACACTTTCAACACCGATTCTCAAAATGCTTAGCAAAGGCGCAACCGCATGGCATAATTTACAGGTTCTGAAATGGTACACGGAGGGCGGTATTGAGGTGAAGTGGAATATTTTGTACGGTTTTCCGGGCGAAGATCCGCAAGAGTACGAAAAACTAACGGAATTATTGCCGTTTGTGTTTCATTTTCATCCGCCAACGGCATTTGGCAAGGTTCGGATTGACCGATTTGCTCCGTATCATAATGATCCGAAAAAATATGGTATTGAAAATTTACGTCCGTTTCGTGGTTTTCAATTTTTGTATCCGTTTGAGGAGCAATCGTTACGGCGGTTATCGTACTATCATGAATTTGATTTTGCTGATGGTCGTGATGTTAATGATTATGTCGAACCGTTTTTGAAACAAGTAAAGTGTTGGGAGGAAGAATACGCCAAAGGAACACTTCGGGCTTTTGACCGGAATGATGGAGTGTTGTTGCTGACGGACACGCGTTCTATAGCGGCGGAATTTCAGTATCGTTTATCGGGAATGGAGCGGGAACTTTATCTTTTCTGTGATGCGGCGCAAACATATCAGGAAATTTTGAAACGTTTCCCAAATTCTGTTGAGAAAACATTGGCTCGTTGGATTGAGCAGCGTATTATGATTCCGGTTGACGACCGTTTTTTTGCGTTGGCACTCAACGAACCGCCGACAACATCCCTTAAACATTAGGGAACTTCTAAAAACCACAACTTTATTTTATTAACCACAGAGGACACAGAGAACACAGAGGAAATTTTTAATTGGAATCAAAACGTTATTTAATATTTGACTTTTGATCTAAAATAACTTTATAAAATTAAATTTTTCTT
>JAISNF010000489.1 GCA_031276415.1 Planctomycetaceae bacterium | reverse complement strand
ACAACCTCAGTAGCAAAAAATCATAAAAAATCCGACCTCATTACCTCATTAAAAAATAATCATAATGAGGTAATGAGGTTTGTATTTGGTGGCATTCATTGCTACTGAGGTTTTTTTGGCAAATCGTTTTGTTAGGAAAAATTAGGTTGAAATGAGGTTATCGAAAATGAACACGAAACCAGTGAGGCAATTCTACGGAATAGTTATCAATTCAGACGTGAACGGTTACAAATTTTAAAACATTTTTTGGTAACCAATAGTGGCGGTTTGCCCATTGGAATATTTGGAGTATTCGCCGTTGTACTGAAAGAAGAGGACGCTTGTTTTGAGGCAATTCAGATGAATTTGTGTACCTAAACTAAGATTGAGAAAACTTCGTCCGAGATTATTACCTTGTACTTCGAATGGCGAACCGCCGGCGTACACAAATTGATGGGTACTGACCGGAGTCTGATCACCGAGCAGAAGATAAGAGTACGATAATGTAGCGTTTAGATTCCATCGTCCCGAAGTAAAATCAGTACGAATTCCCATACGTCCGAATAATTGTGACCATTTGGAACGCTGATACTGAAGAATAATTTGTTCGTATTCACCTTTTTCCGTTGCGCTATTCTGATTAACGACCATAAGATCGAGAGCGGCGATTGGTCGGAGAACAATGAAGTTACGATAATAAAAAGGTCGCGCCGCTTGAACACTTCCCGACCAAGATGTTCCGGTGTATTTGGACGAAAGATCGCCGTTGACTTGCGGCACCGGAACATTTCTGTTCAACCGATATTGTTGGGAACCAAGTCCGCCCCAGAGTTTGATTTCATATTTTTCGTACAATCGGGTGTTGAAATGCGCTCCGAGCAGATAATCATCGGCGAGAATTTTTGAAATGCCTTGATTGAGTTTTGGTTGCGAATATCCGAAAATTAATCCAAACGCTGATTTACTAACGGCGCCGAAATATGGCGTTCTCATAATCGCCCGATCATAACCGGCGAGAAAGGAAACTCGTTCCGTTGTCGTGGAACCGATATTACCGTCGTTCTTGGCGTGAAAATAATCGTAATAAGTATTGATCCAGAGATCATTTTTTGCGGTTTGCGGATTGGCGATATTTTGTGTACCAAAATAAACATGGTTGCCGGACTGACTCCAGTTGACGCGTTCAAATCCGTAACGCCATTGATTCCGAAGCGGCAGGTAAAACGACGAGGCTTTGGCTTCACCGGCGAGTTGGTGTAACGTTTTTCGCAATTCCGTATCATTCATAAGCCAGACCCAATCGAGAATATGTAACCAACTATAATTATCGTTAGCGTTATAGATTGAATCGAGCGCACGTCCGACACTTTTGGAATTTGCGTTATTTCCTGTGGTTTCAAAGGGCGATTGATGCCTGTCCATCAACAGATGGTTACCGTTATTCTGAATTTCGAGACGAATTTTTTCAAACCATCGTTGCGGTTCCACATAAACCCGATCAGCGTCAAATTGCCGAACAATACTGTTCTGATTATCCGCTTCCAGAAAATTCACATCAATATGATCGGAATAATAACCGGCTTGGGGACGAAAATAAATATCGCCGTCTAATTGAACAGTGCCGTTGGATTTAATAACATCACGCCCGTAAACATTATTGGACAAATAATAATAACCGTCGCTGTGAGTTCCTTTAATTGTTTCATCAAGTGGTTTTTGTGCGGAATTGGGTGTTGGAACGATTGGATGATTGGCGTAATTAGGTTTGGCGTTCACATCACCGTGAACATCAAAATCAATATAAGTTTTGATTGTGTTATCCAGTGTAAGCGTTGAGTTTTTAAATTCCAGCAACCCGAATTTTTTATCTTTGGGATCGGTGTAAGGATATTTGTAACTTTCATAACCGGGCGTAATGATGGAATAAGACGTAAACAAATTATGTTGCATTTTAATTGCCAATGATCCTTCTAATACGGAACCGTTTTGGAACGTCAACGAATTATTTCCTGCTTTTGAACCGTCAATAATTCCAGAGTGGCTATGATTATCGTACCAATTACGAAGTGCGCCGGAAATCAGGGAGTGATCGACAATACTGTTACCGCTTCCGAGAGTCAGCGTCGGAGTGTAACCGGAAGATTGACCTGTTTCTGTAACATGTTCGTCGAACACAAGATGGGCACCGTTGGTAATATTCATAACGCCTTTACCATGTGATTGTAATTGTGGTGTTTCATAATTATTAAGATCATTACGTCCGAAAATAAATAGGGTGGTTGTATTATCGAGCGAATTATTTTCGTTTGTTTTAAAAATGGAACGATAAGTGGCGTCATAAACGGTATCTTTTGTAACGGCTTGATTTTTAATATCAACTGGAATTTCGGGATTGAAACCGGTTCCTGTTACGTTAAGAGTTCCGTTTCCGGTTTCTGCAATTCCAACACCAATTGAGCCTGTGGAAATTGTGGCTCCGTCGTTAATATTAACAACACCAATTCCTTCGTAACCGATATAAAACGAACCGCCCGCATACCATTTTGTACCTTTACCGGAAATCAGTACATCGCTTTGTTCTGTTTGATTTTTTGCACCGATAATAGTTTCGGCGTTGTGAACCCAGTTACCGTTTGTAACATTAAGATGCCCGACACCGTAACCGCCGATAATAATAGTTCCTTCGTGTGCAGCGGCGAGAGTATCGAGATCAGCGGGTGTTATCGGTAACGCATTGATGAATGTCGGTGTTGCGGCGGTAGCGTTCCAGCCGGAACTGGGTTTGGTAAAATCCATTGTAACATGATCGCCGTTGTTTTTACCTAATATATCAAGACCACCTGAAATGTAACTTCCGTCATAAATCAAACGGATATTATCAAAAATTTTCAGACCGGCGTTGAAACCGGCGGTGCTGCCTATAATTGTTACGGTCGTGTTGGCGTCTTGAGTGGGAGTTGTGTGAAATTCAAAATTTCCGGTTCCGGTCAGATTGAAATTATTCAACCGAAATGTAACAGAATCACCGGCTTGAATTTCAAACACTTTATTCTTATCGACGAGTATATCTTTTTCGAGATTGAGAACCTTCACTTTGTCTTCGGTGAGTTTCAAGACGGTGAAGAGTTCATTTTCATCATCAATATAGTAATTTTCTGCGGCATTTAGTAAGGCAGGAGCGCAGGAAAAAAGTAAAAGGATTGTTGTTATCCCAATAATTTTGTAACTGACGGGAGAATGAAATGTTGACATGATGATCTTTTTATTAAAATAATATTAAAATATGTACAAATTTTTACGATAATTAAATTTTACGGTAATTAAGGGAAGTGACTGCCGAAGCAACCGGTGTAACAATTTATTATTGTCGTTACTATTTATTTCTTTGCCGTGAACAAACTATTTACTATTTATTCATAACATTAACTATTTACTAACTAACTGTACTAAAACTTTTTCTGAAACCCTAACTGTGCGGATTGTGTAACGGAATGACTTCCGGCTGAACCCCAATAATCAAGGAGAACGGAACAGTGTTTACGTTTACCGAAATAAACATTGCCGCCGAAATTCCATGTGACGAATCCGCTTCCGTCATCCACGCCGCGAATATTGAACGCATTTCCGCCGATTTGGAAACGATTTTCGACATCGGTGTAACGTCTTCCGCCCATGAGGAAGGCGTAAGACAAACCGGCGTGAAAACTGGTGCGGCGTCCATTACGTTCCAATAAAAAGCCCGGACGTCCGAAAACTCTAATATTTGTTGCGCTAAGATAATCAAGAGCGACAAGTTGACTATTTTCAAAATGACCGATTTCCGAATCACTATTTTGCCAAACCATTGCCAAATCAAGGGCGACGTAAGGACGGAACATGTATTCGCCGCAACTTCCGAAATAAAACGGTCGTGCTAATTCGGTGTTGCCGGAAAATGTGTAACCGAGAAAGTCGCTGGTCAAAGAACCGCCGAAATTTCCGAGCGAATTATTAGCGAAATAATAATCGTCATTGTTCCATTCCAAATCGGTGAGGTTGACATTAACGTTACGGCTCATACGGTAATCTTGAAGACCGACTCCGAGATAATTTTTCCATTCCCATTTTTCGAACAATTTTGTTCCGTGATAAAGACCGATAGAAAGATCATCATCTTGGGCATGAGCCTGAAAAGTATTGAGTTTACCGCGATTAAGACTGACCATAACACCGAGATAACTTTCGGGACGAAGGAAAGGACGATCAGCACCGACAACAACTCCGTAACGATATAACCGGTTATCAGCGGCGTTGCCGTCATTATCTGTTTCAGTATCATCGTAAATGATATTTCCCCAGAGGCGTGCGTTTTTAACCAATTGATGAAGCCGTTCTTTCCAACGGTTTTTGGGTGCGCCGCAATGGATATATTCTTTGGGGACGCCTTCGGTTTCAACGCAAGGTTTGAGATGGCTGTGTTTGGGATTGTTACATTCGCGAAGATCAATACGGTTATGAGCGTAACGCCATTGATTGGTCATTGGTAACAATAACGAATGAGCGCGGACTTCACCGGAAAACAATCGATAGGCATTGAGAAAATCAGGATCATTGAGATACCAGAAAAATCGTAACACCGGCAGCCAGTCTTTGCGTCCTGTTTCAATTTGATCCATGTAAACACTATCAAGACCTTTACCGGTTTGTTTTTCGTTATAGAAATGACCGGATTCTTCAAACGGATTATTTTTTCGTTTCATTGTTACCCAGAGTTGATCGTTACGGGAATCATCTTGCCGGATTTCCTGATGCGGGTCTTCAAAAAACCGTGACGGTAAAATATGGAGTTTATCGTACATGGATAAAATCGTTCCGGGTTTTGTATCGCCAATTGTTTGAACAACGAGCAAATCTTTTTGTTCGGCGTAATAATCGGTCAGCCGTGCGTGAACATTGAGTGTTCCGCTGAGTTGGGCGAGGACGTCGGCTTTGGACGTGGACGATTCGCCGCGTTGTACAATAATGGCGTCGTGATTGGCTTCTTGCGGAGTAACATCATCTCCTGCTCCCCCCATTCCGGCGTAGTAACCGGAATTGACATCAAAATTAGTAACAACATCACCGCTCATCCGTAATTGATCGCCGAATTTGAGTGTTCCGTAATAAGCGAAGTATTCGTCACGATTATCCCAATCGTAACGTTGACCCGGATCAACTGTTGTTTGTGAGTTTGTGGTGTTGTGTTCGGAATCGTGAGCGATGAACACGCCGTCTTCGCCGGTTACGGTTCCGTCGCCTTCGATGCGAGCGTTAATAATTGTAACTTTACTTTTCATCGCATCAATTTGTGCGGTACGATCTTTTTGATTGATATGTTCGTTTGTAAAAATTCCGGCTGTATTTGTTGCGAAATTACCGGATTTTTTTACGGTATCTTCGGACAGATGCAAGATAGCACCGTTACTGATAATACCGACACCGTTAAGCCGAAGTTCGGAGCCTTGATGCATCCAGAGATAGCCGTAATCGGAAACAGATAATGTACTGGAACCGAGCGGTTTGGAGCCTTTTAATCCTGAAACATCGGCGTAAACTTCGAGCAAGGATCGAGTGGCGTTGGGATTATCGTTTGGTGATGCGCTGGTTCCTGAAACGCTTACTTCGCCTTGAGAACCGGCGGCAAGTCCAATGTAAAGACCGCTTGTAACACCATGCCCCCCCTCTTCAATACGAAGCGTTCCGCGTTCTTGTCCGGCTTGTCCGCCAATAACTGTTGCGCCGTTGCTGATCCATTCGGACGGTTGCCATGTTGTTTCTTTTCCGGTCAAGGCGTCTGTTTTTGTTACCGGTTTACCTGCGGCGTCTTTGGGATTTTCTTTACCGCCGACCACATAAAGATAGCCGTGTGAATTGTCGTTACCGTTTTGGGCAATCACGGTGGAATCGGCTTGTAACAGGGAACCGTTCAAGACGCGGACGTAGGCATTTCCTGCGCCGCCGACAGTGAGTTTTCCTTCTGTTCCGAAGGGCGTACCGTCATTTTGTACAATCCAGCGAGTTCGTACACTTTCATCTTTGCTATCCGCGCCGATACGTTTATCATCGATTAAAACGTAACCGTTTGCCGTAACATTTTCAGCGACCATTCCGTTACCGGAAGTTACAACCGCTCCGGCGGTAATCGCAAGACCGGGCGAATTACCGGTTTCTGTACCGTTTTCGGCATTTTCGGGACTTCCGATATTATCGAAGGTTCGATCTAAATTTTCCAATGTCCGCATTTCATCATCGAGCCAGCGTTTATCTTGGGCGGTTGCGGTTGGATCGGGGGCGTAATAATGTTGAACCGTCAGAGCGGCACTGTTTGCCGGAATACTGTAGCGATTTTCCTGATACCAACCTCCGGCGGCTCCGTTTTTGCCGACCGTGAGCGTGCGATCAACATTCATTGTCGTACCAACACCGTCAATGTGATCACGCCCAACACTGTATTGTCCGTCCGCAATCACGTGATTATTATCAACTTGAATTTTCGCCTGATCATGAGCGTACAAATTACCGGTTGCGTAAGCAGTTTCTGTTGCGTTATTTCCGATGCCGCCGGTCGTCAAGTTACCGTGAACGATAAGTTCTGATTGTGTTCCGTTAATTGGATCAACCGTATTGACGCGAACCGTTCCGTAACCATAATTGCTTGAACCAATGATCATGTTTCCATCGTTTTTATCTTTTGTACCGACTTCGAGCAAGGAACCATTGATCACGCGAACATAACCTTCGCCGTTTTCCGCAACAGTTAATTTGGTTTGAACATTCCATTTTGAACGGTCATCAGGATTTGTAACGGATTTATCTTTGCTGTCAATAACGACATAACCGTAACCTTGTGTTTCGTCGGCGTTTCGATGTTGTCCGACCATACCGCTACCGGATAAAACTTCGGCTCCGGCTGTAATTGCAAGACCGGGCGCATTGTTTTTCACGGTGTCCCAGCCGGCATCATTGGGCGTGAGCAGAGTATTATCGGAATCGAACCATTTTTCAGGATCGGCATTGAGACCGCCGGCTTTTCCGTTTTCAATATAATCGTAACGTCCTCCGGCTTGCCCGAAATCTCCCACCGTCAACATTCCTCCCACCGTCAATTTCGTACCGTGTCCGTCAATATGATCATTACCGTAACTTCCTTTGCTGTCGGCAATCGTGTGATCGCCTGTAACATCGCCTAAGGCTTGTTGATAAATGTACAACGCACCGGTTCCTTCGTCGGCGGTGGTCAAATTGTTACCGACTTTCAATTCGGAAACTTTATTGTTACCGGTTCCGTAAACCCGAACCGTTCCGCGACTTCGTGCGTTTCCGGTTCCGTCACCAATCGGCGGTTTGTCCGATAATTCGGCGATAATCATATCATTTTCGACATTCAGCAACGCTCCATTGATGATGCGTCCGTAAGCAGTTCCTTCTTGCGCAACAGTTAAATTTCCGTTGCCGTTAGTGCTTATTGTTGTAACATTCCATGTTGAACGATTTCCGGCGGTTGAACCGTCATTGTCGATTACGAAATAAGCGTTACTGCGATAACTTGTACCGTTGGAATTGGCGGGAATAGTCGGATCATTTGTTGTTGCAGATTTGGCAACCATTCCGTCACCGGACGTTACAACCGCTCCGGCGGTAATTGCCAAACCGGGCATGTTTTCTTTCTGCTGATCCGTCAATTCGGGATCATTGTAATCTTGTAACGTATTCGCCGAATCGAACCATTGATAAAATTCCGTACTATTATGTGTCGGATCTTTGGCATTATCGGAATCGCCTTTGTGATAAACGTAATTTCCGGCGTAACCATTTTCGCCAAGTGTTAATGTTTCGCCAATCGACATTGTTGTACCGTTTCCGTCGATGTGGTCACGCCCTTCAGAATAAATTCCTTCGGCAATTGTATGATCTCCGGTTATTGAGGCTTTGGCTTTATCGTGCAGATAAAAATTACCGATAGCGACATTTTCCTGACCGGCACCGCCATTTCGTGCATTAATCAAATCACCTTTGACAGCCAATTCCGTACCATTATCCTGAACACGCAATGTTCCGCGACTTTTTGTATCAGCGGCGATAATGACATGTCCCGCATCTGTTTTGGTTGTATTCAACATTGCGCCGTTCAAAACGCGGACATAAGCGGTTCCGTGTTCGGCGATAGTAAGTGTACCGTTATCGATTGTCCATGTGGAACGTCCGGTTGCATGAGTTCCTTTGTTATCAATCACAACGTAACCAACGCTTCCGTCTTCCTTCGCAACCATACCAACACCGGACGTAACTTTTGCCCCGTCGGAAACAAGAAAACCCGGTGCGTTGTTTTGTTCAATCAATGATTTACCGACGAATGTTCTTTGAGTGTTACTTTTATTAAGCGTGTAACCGTTTTTACCATTTTCAACTTGACTGGTCGGACTAATATCATCATCCAATGTATTGACGGAATCGAACCAATTAAGCGGATCATTAATTTTGTTATCGAAATCTCCTGCGGAATTTGTGAGATGCGGAATATAATTGTACGCTAAACCAGCCTGACCGTTTTGACCAACCGTCAATGTTCCGCCGACAGTTCCGGCTGTGTTTTCGCCGTCAAAATGAACACGTCCGTAACTTCCGGCTTCTTCGGCAATCATAAAATCTTTGCCGACATTGACTTTTGCAGTTTTATAAGCGTACAAATTACCTTCCGTATTTTCTCTTTTGGCAACCGTCAGATTACCGCCAACATTTAACGTTGCATTATTTAGAATATTACCGTTTCCATCTTTATCGTAACCATTGATACGAATTGTTGCTTCGGTAAATTTGTTACTTCTGTCAGGATCATTTTTATTTTCATTTTCGTTGGCAACAACCATATCGTTTTTAACATCTAACAAACTTCCGTTAATCACACGAGCGTAAGCGTCGCCTTTGTTACCGAGAATGAGATTGGCTTTCGTAACATCAGTATCGGTAATTGTCCATGTTGAACGTCGCGGATTTGTTGACGGATCATCGTTATCGCTATTGTCGAGTAAAATATAAGCGTAAGCGGTTGATTCATTAGCGACAATTGTATTATTTGTTGTTGCTTTTGCTCCGGCGGTCAATGCAAAACCCGGAGAATTTTTTTCAACATCGCTCCAAGTCAGAGCCGTATAATTAACGTTATTACCTGCCGTTGTTTGATCCGGTTCAAGTAACAGATTTGCGGAATCGAACCATTTACCGTTTCCGTTATTACTAAATTCTGTGCGGACGGTTGGATCATTGGCATCGCCGCCGCCCAAAACATAACGATAAACACCGCCTGATTTTCCGGCATCAGCGATAATCGTTTGATCATCGGCTGAATCGCTTTTAACATTCAATGTTGTTCCGTTACCGTTAAAATGTTCACGCCCAAAACTGTTTTCATTTTTCGCAACGATATTATTTCCTATAACTTTTGTCTTGCTTCCATCGTTTGCGTACAAATAACCTTCACCTGCGAGAGCGGTAATTAACGTTCCGATAACCTCAACGTTACTTTTATTATTACCTCCGGTTGTATCACCGATTCGCAATGTTCCTTGACTTCCGGCGGATTTACCAATAGTCAGCGAATCACCAGCACCAGTACCGACAAGCAGTTGTCCGCCGTTAAGAACACGGACATAGGCTTCACCGGAATCGGCAATCTCCATGTTATGTTTCGCTGTCAAACCTGATTGAGCAGGACTGCTGCCTTTATCATCAATTAAAATGTAACTAAAACTGCTCGATTGTGTTCCTGCATAAATATTGTTTGCGGTTCCTTTTGCTCCATCGGTCAAAGCAAGTCCCGGCGCATTGTTTTCAATATTGTCCCAACTTTTTGTAACTGAAACAGAATTGTTAATAAGCGTCTTGGCGAGATCTCCTGGTTCTAGTAACAGATTATGCGAATCGAACCAAATATCTGGATCAGGATTAGAACCGTCAATCTTGTATCCGTAACTTCCGCCAGCCGTTCCAGAATTTCCGACACGTAAATCTCCGCCGACCTCCAGTTTCGTGCCATTCCCGTCAAAATGGTCACGCCCGAAACTTTTCTCTTCGTTTCCGATAATATGATTTCCTGTAACATCAACTTGTCCGGCGTTATGAACGTACAAATAACCTTCCGAACCGGCTTTGTTACCGGAAATCAAATTACCGCCAACATTCAATTTTGCTGATTCATTACTGAGATCAGAACCGTTGATTCGCACTGTTCCATGCCCAATGTAATCGCTTGTAGAAGGATCATCATCGGTCTTTCCTTGATTCCCGATATACATATTCTCTTTAACCGTTACAAGACTGCCGTTGATAATGCGGACATACGCTTCGCCTTTATCGGCAACGTAAAAGTCTTTCGTAACAGTTAAACTGTTTTCATCAGTTGAGCCTTTATTGTCGAGGAGAATATAAGCGTAACCGCTTGCTTCTTTACCGGCATAAGCGTTTTCCTTAACAGTAACTTTGCTCCCTTTGACAATCGCAAGACCCGGAGAATTGTTTTCGACAGTAGTCCATTTGGGGTCGGTTGTTCCATCCGGCAACTTCTTTGCTGCGGTTAAATTATCAGAACCAATCCAATTTAGCGGATCTTGTAACGCTCCGCCGTTGTAACCGACGCCGATATAATTGTAACGTCCTCCGGCATCACCCTTGTTACCGACAATCAGATTTCCTGTAACATCTAATTGTCCTTTGTCACTGACAGTATCACGTCCGAATGATTTTTTTCCGCCACTTTCCGTATCGGCGATAATATGATCACCGCCGACAGTAACTTTTGCCTTGTCATTGACAAACAATAAACCAGTTCCGGCTTCACCGACAACAAGATTATGAGCAACTTCAAATAAAGAACCATCACCGGTTACTGTTCCGTTTCCGTAACCGGAAGTACCTTTTGCAAAAGAAGCGTTTCCGGCGATTTTTCCATCTACAATCGGTGAATTATCATTGTTAGCATCTTTAATATAAACTTTACCGCCGCTGCTTATTGTCATTGTTGCCTGTCCTAAATTGGCAAGCATAAAATGACCGTCTGTTGCCGTAACAGTAGATTTATCAACGATAAAAGTTCCCGTTGATTGGGCGGCATCGGCAAATTCAATATACGTTCCGGCGGTAATTGTTGAATTGTTTTTCGCTGATAATGTTCCCTTTGATCCGTTGTTGCTGTTACTATCGACCTCGCCGTCCGCAACACGAATAAATGTACCAACAGTAACTGTTGTATTATCAACCTCAAGACTTCCCTCAGAACCGTTTCCGTCCGCAATCGTAAGATGTTCTGTACTTGCAGTGATTGTTGAATTAGTAGCGGTAACTTTTCCCGTTGAACCGACACCTGTTGCAATCGTAATATGGTCATCGGCGAAAATTGTTGAACCCGTATCAATATCAATTATTACATTTGAACTTTCACCCTTTGCAATCTCAATACTTCCTGTTGTTGCTTTAATGTCTGAATCTGTAATTTTAAATGTTCCCTGTGAATTTTTACCGCTTGCAATGGTAATATTGGTTTGAGCGGTAACTTCTGAATTTGAAATAATAAATGTTTCGTTATTAAATGATACATTTGAATTTTCACCGCTTGCAATCTCAATCTTTCCAGTCGTTGCTGTAATCTTTGAACTATTTTCGATTTTAAATGTTCCCTTTGAATCGGTTCCAGAGGCAATGATAATATCTTTGTTAGCAGTAATTGTTGAATTATTAGCAGAAAATGTAACCTCTGAATTTACACCAGTTGCAATCGTAATATCAATACCGGCGGTGATTCTTGAACTACTCGTAGAGGTAATTGTTGCATTTGAATTTACACCTGTTGCAATCGTAATATTTCCTGCAGTTGCTTCAATTGTTGAACTCGTAGCGGTAATTGTTGCATTTGAACTTTCAC
>JAISNF010000486.1 GCA_031276415.1 Planctomycetaceae bacterium | reverse complement strand
CATCCTCGCCGGATTACTTCTAACTTCTGCCCCAATGTACACATTGGCAGAAGATGTCAGTTTTCCAACCATCACCGAGATAAAAAACTTTGGTTATGGTAATGGATACGGGGCTGTGATGTGGGCTACAAATGATAACACTGGTAGCGTGTTTACAGATTATGGTATAGACAATCAAGTTTACAACACAACCGGAGGCGATCCTACAATTAAAATTGCAGGTATTGATGTTGCGGGATTCAATGCTCCTGCTTCAACTTTTTATCAAGGCGTTAATGGTTTTACTATCGACAATAGTTTTGACAAATCGTTAGATAAAACAACCATTGACATCGGTAAAATTAACATCAACCTTACCGGATCGGGCAATGCAGTGCTTACAGGTTTTAAGTACATTAACGGCAGTTCTGAAAAAGCGTTTGACGGTACATTAAAAATCGGCGATGTCAATGTTGCGAATACTGACAATGAGGTATTGGGTGTAGATTTTGGTCCTTGGGGAAGCAGCGATATTGTCGGCAAAGTAACTGTTGGTAATATCACCGCTACTACAACAAAGAATGGTCCTGCCACTGGTTTTGGGGCAAATGATATTATCAATGGTGCGGAAGTCCAAATCGGAAACATTGATGTTGCAAGTGCTGGTACTTATGGTACGGGTGCCACGGGTATTGATGCTTCTTCAATTGCAGAGGGCGGTTCATTGAAAGCCGGAAATGTTACCGTTACTGCAACTGGCGAACAATATGCGAGTGCCACGGGTATTGATGCTAACTCAATTGTTGAGGACGGTTCATTGAATGTCGGAAATGTTACCGTTACTGCAACTGGAGAACAATATGCGAACGCCACGGGTATTAGTACTTCTTCAATTGCAGATGGCGGTTCATTGAAAGCCGGAGACGTTACCGTTACTGCAACTGGAGAAGATGCGTATGCGGTTGGAATTAACTTGTATGGTGTGCTTGCCGCTAACAACAAATTTGATGTCGGCACAATTAAGGTTAACAGTACTGCTAACACTGGTTACACTTATGGTATTGATGCTTATGGTTATGACGGCGACATTACATTGACCATAACGAAAGATGTTATTGCAACAACGAGTGGTAAATCTACCGATGGTGCGGCGGCTTACGGTATTTCAGTTGACAGCGATGGTGGCAATAGCAATCTCACGATTAACACTGACGCCGGTGATGTTCAGATTAGCGGTACAACAGGCGATAATGTTGTTCGCAGTATCAATTTGGATAGCGGAACAAATGACACCCTTACCATTACAGGTAAAAACAAGCACTTAAATAAAGGTGCAGAGTTTACGGTTGTAGGCGCAGACAAAGTTCGTTGGGAAACTGATGCCGACTATGTTGACGGTTCGCTATTTTTAACAAACGCAACTACAACTCATCAGGTCGCAACCGGTAAAACGGCGGTAATCAATGGTCTAGTGTTTACTAATAATAACGCTTACTCCGTTGGTAGCAATGCCGATAATGAGAGTGCAGGAACTCTTGTACTTCAACAATTGGCGGCTGGTAATGTTACCGTCAACAATGGAATGCTTGCGCTTGATGGTACAAAGAATCATCAAATCGGCGCACTCACCATTGGCAACGATAATCCCGATGCAAACGCTCAAGCGGCGGTTGCTCTTTACGGTAACACTGCGGCGGGTAATTTGGCTTTAGCAGTTGCCGATCCGACACTTAAAGCGAATGCGTTAGTTGATCCTGTAACGAAGGAAAAAATTCTTTCAGTGAGTACGATTTCCGAGTACAAATGGTTTGGAGTTGACGCCGATCATGGTGTTGCCGGTTATTATTCCGGTAATCGTAAACGAGCGAGTTTGTCGGACGGCTTTTTGCTTCCGGCTTCGGTTCATAACCGGACAACCGCTTGGGAAGCAACCCGCGATCATTTGATTTCCGGCAGCCGCCAAACGAAATTCAGCAAAGAATTTCTCGGTCAATCACCTTGTGAACCTTGCGAACCGGTTTCATGTGATCCTTGCGAACCGATTTCATGTGATCCTTGCGATCCTTGCAACTCCGGTAATGCACCTGCGAAACGAAGTGCTTGGGTCAATTATGTCGGTCGTTCCAATAATTATCGTAGTTCTTATTCCAATATTGGCATAGCGAACGGCGATTGGGAAATTGGAACAGACGGCGTTCAAGTCGGGCTTGACCTTTACAAAACAAGAAAAGCACAACTGGGTTTGCTTTTCGGTTATGAGGGTTCTGTTGCGAAATTGCGTGCGGATCGTTTGGAAGCGGATGATGTTTATGTCGGGGCTTACGCCGCCTACGTTTTCAGCAACGGTGCCGACTTCCGCGCCATTTACAACTACGGCTCGCAAGATTACAAATTAACCCGTCTTGATCCGGGCTTAGGTTTGAATTGGCATTCGCACAACGCCGCCTTTGACGGCAACACAAACGAAGTCAATCTCGAACTCGGCAAACGGATTTTCGTTAATCGCCGATGGAGTTATCGTCCTGTAATCGGTTTTGATTTGTTAATCAACGATTGGGACGGCGCACTTGAAGACGGTAATCTGTCAACCGCTATCGCGTATAACGGAACCGATTACACTCAGGCGTTCCTTCGTGTTGGTACGGATTTGAAGTATGTCAAGGGCGGTTTTGAGTTAAATTCGGGGCTTTACTATTCGTATGACTTGAACGACAACGAATTGAAGAGCAAAGTTTTTGCCCGTGACAATAGCAAACTCGGTTATGACAAAGACATTTCGAGTACGTTATTCGGGAGTGATTTGGGTCGTTCGGTGTTGACGTTCAATGTTGGCGGTTCGTTTGCGTGCAGTGAGCGGTTGTCAATATTCGGAGGTTTTACCGGTGACGCTGTTCTTGACCGCGACGGCAAGGGATTCCAAAGTATCGGCTATGTCGGTACAAAATTAAATTGGTAACCTTTGTAACCTTGTAACTTTGTAACCTTGATACTTTCCACATTTAACAAGTTCGGTTTTCGTTTTGGGACACGATCAACAGATTCTGACAAGATTAGCAGAATTTACCGAATTGGTTGATATTTCCCGACAAAACCGAACTTTTAAATGTGGAATAAATGTTTTCTACCAACGATTACAAAACTCAAAAGATCGTCCACATTTCGGCGGCGGGAAATAAAATCAATCTCTATTGGTATTATTGCCGATAAGTTTGGTAAATAGTCTGTCTTATGGCAAATTCGAAAATATTTTTCAACAAATTTTCAACAAAGTACCTCCAATATTCTGCTTGCCAATGTCAGAAACAAAACCCGAATTATTTCGCAACGAAGCAAAAAAACATTATAATTCCCCAGAAAAACTCGATGAATCCATTCGTTTAATTTCACGATTTGAATGGCTCTTACTTTTTGCCGGCGGAATTGTATGCGCTGCACTTCTTTGGTGGGGACTTTTCGGAAATATAAATGTCCGCGTTACAGGTTTAGGGATTTTGGCGTTCCCTCAAGGTATTCCTTCTGTAACCAGCGGAGTTTCCGGTGCTCTCACTAAACTTTATGTCAAACTTGAACAAAATGTCGAAGAAGGCGATTTAATCGCTTACGTCAGCCAAACCTCTCTCGATATACAAGAACAAACATTGCAAAAAGAACTCGATGATTATGTCCTCTTACATGAACGATTGACCAAACTAGAAACTCAAAATTTCAATGACACAGTGACCACACTCAATAATCAGAAAACACAACTTGAACAATCTATCGAAATTACAAATAAACAAATTCAAATTTATCAGGAACAAATGGAAAGTTATCAACGTCTTTACGAAAAAGGAATCGCCTCCAAAGAAGATTTTGATAAAACAACCGTCACCCTGCTCAATAGTAAATTAAGTCTGGATTCCCTGCATAATCAAATACAATCGTTATTAAAATCAATCAGCGATAACGAGGTTAATTATAACGAAAATATCAGACAACGGGAACTAAATATCAGTAATAAAAAAGAAGAAATACGAGAATTAAAACGAAAACATGAAAATGACAGCACAATATGCGCCCCTTATAAAGGAATTATTCGCGGTATTTCAGTGATCGAAGGGCAAAGCGTTAATGCCAATCAGGAAATTGTGCTGATTGAACCGCGAAAAGACGAAGAATCTAATCAAAGGTTGGAACTTATATCGATTGTTTATGTAACTTCAATTGAGGCAAAAAAAATCCGTCCGGGTCAGAATGCTCTTATTTCGCCGACAATTGTTCGTCCTTCTCAATATGGTTCGATTACCGGTCAGGTTCTTTCTATTTCCGATTATCCAGTTTCATCGGAATATTTAAGTATGCTTTTTCCCAATTCGGTATTGGACGAACAATTCCTTGCACAAGGAAGCGTGTTTGAAATTCGGTTGTCGTTGGATAAAAGTGAAACATCGCCAAGCGGTTATCATTGGACAGGCGGCGAAGGACCTCAAATCCGCCTGACCGCCGGAACAATAACTAACGCCATGATTAGTGTTGAACAACGACGCCCGATTTCTTATTTGATTCCGTTTATTGAACAGTTTTTTCTCGGAGTTGACAATTACGGAGTTTACGGAAAATGATTTCCTGGTCTTTTTTGCACCGACACCGAACACCGACAATGATTCAAATGGAGCAAACAGAATGCGGAGCGGTTGCGCTCGGCATCATACTGGCTTCATTGGGACGTTGGGTTCCCATCGAAGAATTACGAACACTGTGCGGCGTCAACCGTGACGGTTCCAATCTCCTGAATATTATTCGTACCGGAAAACATTTCGGTCTGAACTGTGAAGCCTATCGAAAATCACTTGATGACCTGAAAAAAACCAATCAAATCGGAATTCTTTTCTGGGGTTTCAATCATTTTGTGGTTTATGAAGGTTATCGCGGAGGACATTTTTATATCAATGATCCTGCCGGCGGTCCAAAAGTTTTAGCGGAAAAAGAGTTTAGCCAAAGTTACACCGGCATCTTTATCAGCACAGAAAAAATGGACTCTTTTGTTCGCGGCGGACATCGTCCCAGCACTCTCGGCTGGCTTCTCGGACGGTTACGCTATTCAAAATCGATCTTCTTTTTCATTTTCGCAACAGCGTTGATTCTTGTGTTTCCGACATTGTGTACCGCTGTTTGCAACAAAATGTTTTATGATGATATTCTCACGGATTCCGGTTTTTGGCTGCGTCCTTTTTTAACGTTTTTTGTTGTGATTATTCTGTTTCAAGGTATTTTTACGTGGCTGCAGAATTTTTCAATAGAACGATTACGCGCTAAATTATCGATTTCCGCATCATCGGAATTTTTCTGGCATTGTTTACAATTATCGACCGCCTTCTTTTCCAATCGTCACGCCGGTGATCTTTGTACAAGAGTTCAGGAAAATAATATCGTTGCGAAGTTTCTTTCCTCGAAACTGACAACAAATTTACTGAACTTTTTACTCATCGGAGTTTATGGAATTTTAATGTTGCTTTTTGATCCGTTGCTGACATTAATTGCGATTACTGCTATTGTGTTTAATGCGGTTATTGTTACGTGGATACGGCGTTACCGAATTGATCTCAATAAGCAGCTTGTTCAGGAATCGGCACGGCAAAACGCTGTTGCTACGGGCGGAATACAAATAATTGAAACATTCAAATCCTCCGGTCAGGAAGACTTGTTTTTCACACGATGGGCGGATTCACAAGTCAAAAGAGTTAATACGTCGCAGCGATTACAAAAATATTCGGCGATGGTTGAAATATTACCGTCAATATTGTCGGGTGTTACCAATGCGACGTTGTTTTGTTTTGGCGGTTTGCAGGTGATGAACGGTAAAATGACCTTTGGCGATTTGATTGCTTTTCAATCTTTAATGATTTATTTTATCACGCCGGTCAACGGATTAACGTCACTAACCGGTGATATTCAGTCGATTCAAGCCAACATCGGACGTCTCAATGACGTTTTAAGCAATGAGCCTGATCCGCTTCTTGCCAAACAAGAAAAAGCCGATGAATTTTCAAACCGTTTCCCGTCCGATCCTTCATTTCGGCTTAAAGGAAAGGTTGAACTTCGTCATATTTCTTTTGGTTACAATCCTTTAGCGCGTCCGTTGATTGAGGATTTTTCGTTACTGATCGAACCGGGAAAACGTGTTGCTCTTGTCGGGGCGAGCGGCAGCGGGAAAACAACGGTTGCCCGATTGATTGCCGGACTGCTTTCTCCTGCTCAAGGCGAAATTCTTTTCGATGACATTCCGATACAAGAAATTCCTCGTTTTATTTTAGCGCAATCGATTGCAATGGTTAATCAGGATATTGTTTTATTTGAAGGAACGATTCGTAACAATTTAACAATGTGGAATCCGGTAATTGACGATCATGCTATTGCGAACGCAGCCAAAGATGCCGTTATGTACGATGCAATAACTCAACGTCCGGGTTCTTTTGACGCAATGGTCGAACAATTGGGCAACAATTTTAGCGGCGGACAACGTCAACGTCTTGAAATTGCGCGTGCCTTGACGGGCAATCCTTCTATTTTGATTCTGGATGAGGCGACCAATTCATTGGATACGATTACGGAAAAACTTATTGACACTAATATTCGAAAACGTAACATTACCATGATTATTTCCGCTCATCGTTTGAGTACCATCCGTGACTGTGATGAGATTATTGTTTTTAGCGAAGGAATTGTTGTCGAACGCGGTCAACATGAAGAACTCATGAAAAACGGACGTTTTTACACCAAATTGATTCAATCGGAATAAGAAAAAATGCTTCAAAATTCTTCCCACACCACGTCATCACGTCAAAAAGCGGTTCAGGACGGAGTTCTGATGTTGCTCGGTGTATTCAATCCGCGCTATCGTTTTCAGAGCGTTTCAAATTCCGGTGATCCTTTGTTTGATGCGTGTCAGATTGTTGTTCAGGAAAACAAATTGTCTTTAAGACGTCCTCTTGACAATGAATCGGGAGATATTGAAACGGCATCGCCGATACGTATTCGCAGTATTGCGCGTGCTTCGGGACTTCAGATACGAAAAATCTCTCTGGAAACCGGTTGGTGGAAAACCGAAACCGTTCCGGCTCTCGGATTTCTTTTACCGGAAGGACTAAACGATGCGGAACTTTCCGACGAAGAAATCGTGCAAAAAGGATGTCCGGTTGCTATTGTTCGCGCAAAACGCGGACAATTTAAGTTTATTGATCCGCAAACGAATCAGGAAACAATTATTTCTCATGACAAAACCGGATTAAGTCATTTAGCGTTCACTTTTTTCCAACCATTTGACGACAAGAAGCCTGTTTCTTTGAAAACGATTCTTTATTTTGTGCAACAACATCGGCTTTTTGATATTTTCCTTATTATATTGGTGGGGATTATTATTGGTCTTTTGGGGTTAATTGCTCCGATTTTTACCGGTTGGATTGTTGATTCGGTAATTCCTGATGCCGACCGATATTTATTGATACAGTTGACGCTTGTTCTTATTGCTATTACGATAAGTCAATCTTTATTGACGCTTCTTCGTTCTTATGCGACATTACGGATTGAAGGTTCGGCGACATTGAATCTGGAAAGTGCTATTTGGGATCGTCTTATCCGTCAACCTTGCCGTTTTTTCCGTGATTACAGTACGGGCGATCTTGTTTCGCGGGCAAACGGTATCAATACAATCCGGCAAATTTTGACCAGTTCCACTTTGTCCACTATTTTGTCCTGTATTTTTTGTATTCCGAGTATTTTCCTGATGTTTTATTATTCGATTTATCTGACAATAGTTGCGATGTTGCTTCTGATAATTTGCGCTACGTTACAAATTATCGGTGCCGTTGTGATGTATTTTTATCAACGTCAAATTGTTGCGCAGGACGCCAAGGTTCAAAATTTAACATTTCAATATTTTTCGGGAATTGAAAAGATTCGTTCTTCTTTTTCCGAACATTATGTATTTCGGAATTGGGCAACTATTTTTTCGCGGCAGGCGAATTTAACGTACATATCCAATCTGGTTAGTACTATTTTTGGTATTCTTTCTCAACTTGCATCGCCAATATCGTTACTGGTGATTTACTGGTTTGGAATGAACTTGAACATGAAGGGAAGTACCGTATTTACAGCCGGAACATTTATGGCGTTTTTGAGTGCATTTGGCACGGTACGCGGCGGCATATTGGGAATGACCGGTTCGCTGAGTTCTTTGGTGAACATTGTTCCGATTTGGAAACGTATATTACCGATTCTCCACTCGTTGCCGGAAAGTACAAATTCCGGTGCTTCTATTCCTCGTTTGAACGGTCGGATTGAAGTTAGCCATTTAACGTTTTATTATTCGGAATCATTACCGCCGGTGCTGAACGATATTTCATTTTGTGTTGAAACCGGAGAATTTGTTGCAATTGTCGGAGAAAGCGGAACAGGAAAAAGTACATTATTACGTTTGTTATTGGGATTTGAAAAACCGAAATGCGGTTCTATTTTTTATGATGATTACGATATTAACAATGTTGATATTCATTCGTTGCGCCGTCAATTTGGTGTTGTGTTACAAAGTGCGGGAATGATGAACGCCGATATTTTTAACAATATTGCCGGCGGAACCGGTTGTTCGATGGAGGAAGCGTGGGAAGCGGCGCATCTGGCTGGAATTGCCGATGAGATTAACAGAATGCCGTTAAAAATGAACACGCCTATTTCAATGAACGGCGGAACCGTTTCGGGCGGGCAACGCCAACGAATTATGATTGCAAGAGCAATTGTAACAAAACCGCGTATCCTATTTCTGGACGAATCAACAAACGCTTTGGATAACGTATCGCAATCTGTTGTCACGGAAAACATTAATGCGTTAAAAATTACGCGTTTTATTATTGCGCATCGTTTGAGTACGATTCGCAATGCTGATCGGATTATTGTTTTGCAAAACGGTCGGATTGTTCAAACCGGAACGTTTGACGAACTTGCCGATTGTGACGGACTGTTTCAAAATTTGATGAAACGCCAAATGTTAAAACATGTTTGATCGTAACTGTCTATTTTCTTAACCACAGAAAATGCCAAAACAAAGAATTGTCCGCAGATTTCGCAGATAATCGCTGATGATTTTTAAAAATAATCTGCGGCTATCTGCGTCTTCTGCGGACAATTTTTTATCGAATGTCTTGCAACGAACACGAAATTTTATTAACATTAGAGAACTTCTAAAAAAACACAAATTTATTTTTATTAACAACAGAAGCCACAGAGGAAATTTTTAATTGGAATCGAAACGTTATTTAATATTATCATTGACAAGTATTAAATTGATACCTTGAATACTTTGGGAACACAAATAATATTTTCCGAAACCAGCGGAACAATGTTTCGATTGGCACGGATTCAGGAAAACAGCGATTGGTTATTGCCTGTTCTAATCGTTATTCTTTTAGTTGCTTATTTTTTTCGGCGTTACCGAATTGATGCCGTCGAACTGAAAGTATGGCAACAAATCATTCTTTTTATGTTACGCTTTGCCGTGATTTTCGGATTGCTCGTTTATTATCTTCATCCTCAATGGGAATATCTCGTCGGTAATTCCCGTGTTGCCGTTTTGATCGACTCCAGTGCCAGTATGGGTAATCATGATATTTTAGCAACTGCCAACGAAAAAATTGTCAGCGAAGAAACAGTCAACGAAGAATCGGTCAACGAAAAAACAGCCGATGAAAAAACAGCCGATGAAAAAAATACTGACGAAAAAAAAGAAAACGAAAATCATGAGGATAAAATTGTTACGGGACCAACACGGTTGGATGCAGTTGTTGATTGGATTGAGCGAAGCCAATTACTCGAACAACTTGAAAAAAAACATAACGTTACACTCTATTCCTTTGACGCCGTTTTGCAACAAAAAAATCAAGAACAAAATTTTTCCAATCTTCTCAATAATCTTAAACCGAATGGTGAAGAGACTGCAATCGGTGATGCCTTATTTGAAATTTTGCAACGTGAACGCGGTCAACCGCTTGCCGGAATTATTATCGTATCCGATGGCGGACAAAACGCCGGTCGTGATATTGATACACCGCTTGAAACTGCGCAACGATTGAAAATTCCGGTTTATTCAATTGGTGTTGGGCAAACACAGCAGCCGCTTAATTTTCGTGTTGGAAATATCGACGCACCGGAACGGGCTTTCCCCAATGATCCGTTCACGGTAAAAGTTCCCATCGAAATGATCGGCGGTGAAAATAATAATGAAACAGATAAAAATATTGAAAATATTGAAACTGTTGCGAATAATATTGATCCGATAAATAATGTACAAAATAATTCGGACAATGAAAAGAACACAGGCAAGATCAAAATTATACCGGTTGAACTTTGGACGCAACCAATAACATCAGAAGGAATTTCCGATGCTTCCACGAATGTTTCCACGAAAATCGGTGAAAAAGAAATTCAGATTTCTCAAAACAAAACGGTTGAAACAATATTTGATGTTCGGATTGCCGAACCGGGCAGCGTAAGGTTGACGGTTAAAATTCTTCCGCCGGATCACGATCATTTGTCCGCCGATAATCAGCAGCAAACTGATATTGAAATTGTTGACCGGAAAGACCGTGTTCTTTTGTTTGCTTCTGCGCCAAGCCGCGATTATCAATTTCTTTGTTCGCAGATTAACCGAGATAAATCTATGTTGGTTGACGTTTATCTTTCCTGGGCGCAAACGGGGATTTCGCAGAACGCTGATAAAATATTGGAACGATTTCCTTCCACGCGAACAGAAATGGCGGAATACAATATTGTTGTTGCATTTGATCCGAATTGGCGTGAACTTTCGGACGAACAAATTGAAGTTCTTGAATTTTGGGTGTCGCGGCAAGGCGGCGGATTGATTATTGTTGCCGGTTCCATTCATCAGGCAGACACGATAACCGGTTGGGTTACGGAAATGGGAATGGATAAAATCCGGGCTTTGTATCCGGTTGAATTTTGGGCAAAACAATCCGCATTTGAACATCGTTATCACGCCGACGAACAGGTTTGGGCATTGAAATTCAGCCGCGCCGGTGAAGAATCTGAATTTTTGAAACCAATGGATAATCCGGTTGAATCACGAACTTTTTGGAACGAATTTCCCGGATTCTACGGATTTTTTTCTGTTAAAGGCGTTAAACCCGCTGCAACTCTTCTCGCCGCTTCCGGTTCACCGGAAACAATGGGACGTGCAGAAACCGGAGCGTTAATTGTGGAACAATTTTACGGGGCTGGTCGTGTTCTTTATTTCGGCAGCGGCGAACTTTGGCGGCTTCGGCGTTCCGACGAAAAAGCATACGAACAAATCGCAACAAAAATGCTTCGCTATGTCAGTCAAGGTCGGTTGCAACGGGAATCTGATCGCGGTTCATTGGCAACCGACAAACAACGTTATTCACTTGGTTCGATTGCTCAACTTCACATTACCGCAAACGATGCCCAATTAAATCCTATTACAAATTCTACGGTTCCGGTGGATGTTCTGTCGCCGTCGGGAACATTGCGCACTGTTCAGGGAATTATTGATCCGAATATGCCCGGTGCTTATCAAACACATCTTCCGTTGACCGAAGAAGGAACATGGTCAATCCGATTTACGATTCCGGGAACCGAAGAACAAATCACACGAACTGTCCAGGTTCGTATGAGCGATCTGGAACGGGAATTTCCAAACCGAAACGAACAAATACTCACAAAATTAGCAACAAAAAGTAACGGAGTTTATTTTCGTGCGCCAACGGACGCTTTGCCGATTATTAAAGAATCAACTCTTTACGGCAATATCAATTTTTTCAAAGAAACCAACGCTCAATCTTATACCGGTCAACCAATTACCGAACTGCTCAAAATTCGTTCACAACGAGCGGTTCCCGACACGGCTGCCGAAGAAAAAATGTTACGATGGTTCCTGCTGATCATTTGTTCGGTTCTCATGACGGAATGGACATTGCGGCGTTTAATGAAACTTGTGTAACATTTAACATTTCTTAAATAACCATTCCAAAAAACGATGTTCCTTTTTACTTCATGCCAGGTTGGTGCGGAAACAATATTCAAAACAGAAATTCGCCGATTGTTTCCTGATTTCCGTTTATCCTTTTCACGTCCGGGTTTTCTGACGTTTAAGGTTCCCGATGATCTGACGCCGGATAATATTTCCGATTTTGTGAATCGTTCCGTTTTTGCGAGAATGGCTGCGCTTTCGCTCGGAAAAATTAATTTGGAAACAATAAATGCCGAAAATGTTCATGCCCAAAATTCCAGCGGCGAAAATTCTAATGGCGAAAAACTTGATACGGAAAAACTTGATACGGAAAAAACAGAAACGCTTACATCTCTTGCGGACAAGATATGGGCAATTATGGAAACGAATAAAATATTTGTTAATCGAGTTCATGTTTTCCGGCGTGATTTGTTTCCGCCTGGTGAAAAGGGTTTTGAGCCGAAGTTGACGCCGGAACTTCAAAAGTTACACCGTGTTTTGATTGAACATTCTCCGAAGCCCAAATTTTTAGGTGTTCACCACACAAACCCAAATTATCCGGCGCAACCCAATGAGACAATACTTGATGTTGCGGAAATTGATTCGGGTTCTTATTTTGTCGGCATTCATTTTCTTTCGCAAGGTTTACCGATTCACGCTTGTTATTCGGGCGGAATTTTACCGATTGCGATTCCCACCGATGCGGTTTCACGAGCCTGGCTGAAATTTGAAGAGGGGCTTCGTTGGTCTGGTTTTCCTATTATGAAGGGCGATTATTGTTTGGATATTGGTGCTGCGCCGGGAGGTGGTTCGCAGGTTCTTCTGTCGCGGGGCGCAAAAGTTTTGGGAGTTGATCCGGCGGAAATTGATCCAATCGTCTTGAACCATCCGCATTTTACGCATATTCGTAGCAAAATCAATCAAACCAAACGTTCTTTGTACCGGCATATTCGTTGGATTATTGCCGACATTAATGTTGCGCCGAATTACACGCTGGACGTGTTGGAAGAATTGGCAACCCGCAAAGATATTCCTCTTTGCGGAATGTTGTTTACTTTGAAACTATTTCATTGGTCATTTGCCGAACATTTACCAACATACATTGATCGGTTGCGACATTGGGGATTCAACGACATTCGGGTCAAACAATTGGTTTTCAACCGTCAGGAACTCATGGTTGCCGTTCAACATCGCTATTGAAATTGTTATTGAAATTGTTATTGAAATTGTTATTGAGATTGTTATTGAGATTGTTATTGAATTTTAGTAATTATATTCTCCCTTGTATTATACTTTTGTTCGCATTATACTTTTATACTTCAACATTGTTTACAAACTTAAATTTACTTAATTCCAATGGAAATACTATCAAAAGTTCACGCAAAACATTTAGTTGAGTGGGCGAAACTCAAGCCGGACATTTATTTATTATCTGCTGATTTAACGAGTTCTTGTGAGGCGGATTTATTTCGTGATGCGTATCCTGATCGTTTTTTATCGATGGGTATTGCGGAGCAAAACATGTTGGCGTTTGCCGGCGGAATGGCGCGTCAGGGGCTTGTTCCGTTGGTTCACACGTTTGCGGTTTTTATTTACCGGCGGGCATACGATCAGATTGCAATGTCTATTGCGTATCCTAATCTTCCGGTCAAAATGTTTGGTTTTTTGCCGGGCGTTCTTACTCCGGGCGGTGCAACACATCAGGCAATTGAAGATATTTCGGTTATGCGGTCATTGCCTAATATGACGATTTTGGAATGCGGCGATGCGACGGAAGTTGAATCGGTTTTTGATGTTATGTACAATGTACAAGGTCCGGTTTATGTGCGGCAATTACGTGGTGAAATACCGCGTTTGTTTGATTCCAATGAGCCCATGAAATTGGGAAAGCCCAGAAAACTTTCGGAGGGGCATGATTTTGTTTTGCTCACAAGTGGTATTTGTACGGAGGAGGGAATGCGTGCGGTTGCTGCTCTTTACGATCAGGGAATCAAAATCGCTCATTACCACATTTCGACTCTCAAACCATTTGATCATCCGAAAATTATTAAAGAAATTGCTCGGACTAAATATGGGGTTATTACGCTTGAAAATCACAGTGTGATTGGGGGTTTAGGAACGATATTAGCCGAAAAAATGGCAGAATCGGCTTGTGCTAAACCGTTGTATCGTTTGGGGTTGCAAGACACATTTGTTCACGGGGCGAGTCGGCGTTATTTGATGCACGAATACGAAATTGACGCAATTGCTCTTATTAATCTTATCAAAAAAATTACCGGCAAACACTTTGAAATTTACGAACACACGCTTGCCGAAACCTACACCCCCGCCATCCACAGCACCGCCAAACCCGAAGCCCTCTAAATTTATGATACTTTGAATTTATGATGCTTTGCCTCATTACAAAACATCTTTTTCCTTAACCACATGAAAACACGGAAAAAGAATTGTCCGCAGAGAACGCAGATGATCGCAGATAATTTTTTTCGAAAATACGAAACAACAAAACATGCGAAAGAAAAAAAAATTGTTTTGGTGTTGACATGTTTAACGGGTCATGTATAATAACGAACAATTAATTTCTGAATTTTTATTTTAAATTTTGGAGACCAAATTACAATTTGAAAAATAAGTTGCCCGAATTTTTGTTCGGGTATTAAAAAAAT